>CAMLFV010000043.1 GCA_946479395.1 uncultured Flavobacterium sp.
AACTTTGTATTATATTGTATACTTTTAACTTGTACTAAAAAGGGGAAGCCTACAAATGCTTATTAAATTATAATAGTTAAGATATATTATTTCTACTACTTAAATTATTGTTTATAAGTATAGTAAAGTAGAAAAATAATTTTGAAAAAGTATATTGTGTATTTTTTCAGTTGCGAGTTCGATCTTCGTTTGTCCAATGAGATCAACGATGACTCCGTCCAAATCTATATAGATTCGTATTTTAGTGTTCATAAATGTGTGTTTTATTACCAATGCCTAGTGGTGCATTTGGTGTAAGGGTTTGCCGTAAATATAACAAATGTTAATGAAGTTGTGATGAGGAAAGGCACAATTTGGGAGGAAATTTGTTGAACCGTTTATATGTTGGTGCCGGATGTAGAGTGTTTGTATACTGTATATTGAATTAATGTATACTGTAGTGGGAGAAATATTTGGCTTTGAGATCTCGGTTGTTAGTTATAGATATATTTCGGTTTTTTCATACTTTTTAAAGATAAAAAGTATCAAAAATCTTTTCTTTTTGGTATGCTCTATCATCTATTTTACATTTTGAAATCATGAATCTTCGATTTCTTGCCTCGGTCTAAAACCGGTTAAATAATGTCTTACAAGCTAATTAATCGCAGTTCGTGAGGCTCACTGACCGGCCGATTAGTTTACGCTTGTTTCAACAATTTAATCCCGAATATGATCGGGACAGGCTATCCGATTTGATACCAATGGCGCTTTTGAATTCGTGTGGATTGTATTTATTATGTTTTTATTTTCACTGGGATCTTGTGGGACGTGATTGCTAGTTCTCTACTATCGCTCTAACTGACGTGGATTTGGAGTAGTTGAACTATTTGGTTTACCTATTGGAGATTCCTCCATTGGCGGAATGATAGTTTGTAGTTTGGTTTTGATTGTTGTTGTTTTTACCACTGCTACAATGGTTCTCTACAGGCTTGATATAAGAGAAAAAGCTATGGCAGTATGATGTTTAGACTACTTCAGCGAACGAAACTAAGTAACAGTAATGGGATTGACAAACTATAACTTGATCTGTTTAATTTATTTAGTAATTTTAACCTGAAAATTTTATGTATGAAATTAGGTTCTACCTTACTAATGGTATTTATGTTAACCAACTGCTACGCACAAGAGAAGAACTGTTCTTACTTTAGGACAGGTACATTCTCTTACGCAGATAAAGAGATGCCGTACCGCATTGTAAGAAACGAAAGCTTACAAATTGAAACAAATACAGATACCGGCGATGAACTACATACATCGGTTGAATGGAAATCGGACTGTGAATATATTCTTACCTATATTAAAATTAAGTATCCAAAAAGAGATATGAATTACTTATTAGGTACAAAAATATTTGTAAAAATTCTTGAAACAAACGGAAATCGTATGAAGATACATGTTAAGAGTAATGTTTTAGACAATGAATATGAATTTATAAAGGTAGATAATACTTTTACTGAAATAAATTAAGGATAAGACAACAATAATTAATCTAAACAGTGTTTACTAAAACATTTATTTTATGAAAAACATCATAATAATTTTACTTCTATTTGTATACAATTTGTGCAGTGCACAAACAACCTTTAAAGACGAGCGGTTGGGATTTTCTATAGAACAGCCAAAAAAATGGATTATTGCTGAGGAAGGTGAAACTGTTCAAAACCTAGAAGAGCACATTAAACTTGACAAAGCAACTTTAAAAAAGCTTATTGATACTCATAAAGGTACCTACCAGGTGGTAACCTTTTTTAAGTACCCCATTAACAGCAGACATGGTGTAATACCTACCATTAAGATTGTCTTGAAAAATAACGGCACAGCATCTTTTGAGGATTTTAAGAAAAGTATTGTAAGTAGTTATGCGGGTATTAAAGATATTTTTCCTGACTTTAAGTTCATTGAACAACCAACCGTTAAATATATAGACGGCAAGCAGTGTGTTTTTGCAATGTGCGATTACACATTAACTGCCCACAACGGGAAAGAAAAGGTTAAACTTCTGGTATATGCCGTACCTGTAAATGATTCTTTTTATCAGATTACCTTCATGGATTCAGAAAAAGAAGACAACAGCAAGCTTTTTGAAAAGATTGTTGAATCGATCAGGATTGAGGAATAAAATGTTTCTTTTGATTGGTTGTAATAGGAAGATCTGGCTTTTAGATCTACGTTGTTAGTGATTGATATATTTCGATTTCTTTGTACTTTTATATCCTCTCAATATTTTCCAGCTTGGAAGTCGTGACTCGAGCGAAGCGACTGAACGAAGTTAATCATTCGATTTTAGACAAAAAGTACCAACTACGAGCCTAACCGAATAGATTGACTTACTGTTAAAGATAGAGGCGAAGTAATCATGATAACTAAAACAAAATAGTAACGCTTGAATAAAAGTCTTTTTGTTGCGGTCAAGCTTTAAACGATCAAAATCTTGTTTGTTGCCTAACCCATCGGAACGATGCATCGACAAGCTCAGCAACCGTCGCTCCGCGACCCGATGTGTTTTAACGACAACTGCACCGTTTTGACATCCGCTTAAAGCTTAAATACCGCTTTTGATTCGTGTGGGTTGGTTTATTCTGTTTTTGTTAGGAAATGTGAGGACGTGCATCGAAACTGATCGTTTTCTGCAAAGAGAAATTTGTTTCTACGGAAAAGAAATTGGAAGAAATAATAAAGATATTGGGGTTATAACACAAAATTTGGAACCACAACTTACAATAGGAGAAACTGCTTGAATATTCTTGGCCATTTATTCGTACCAAAAAAAATTTATAAATGTGATTCTGATTTTTATTTGCTATTGTATATAAGCTTTAATAAAAAACAGTATTTTTAAATTAAAACTATTTTATGAACTACCGCATTGTTTACTTACTTTTTTGCGTAATGATTCTATATTCGTGTACTCCCAACAAGTATGAAACTAGAGACATTACAGGACAATGGAAATTTATAAAGCATTATAGTAATGAGCCAAAATTAGCTGTAACTGATCCAGATTATATCCCGGATTATGGTTT
Organism: uncultured Flavobacterium sp.; assembly: GCA_946479395.1. The sequence continues at coordinate 3,063 of CAMLFV010000043.1, forward strand.
TGAAGATAACTTTGTACATGGTTTTCACTTTATCAATGATAAAGAGGTGTTATACAAAAAAGGGTTTTATAAAAACAGTTTAAAAAGCACTAAGTACTATTTAGGAACCAAAACCACCTACCGCATTATGGGAGACAGCTTAAAGGTGTACCACAAGGCAGATGGTAAATGGAATGCTTATAAAATACTTTCATTAACGAAAGATACTTTAAAACTTGTTGTAGGAAATGGATACGACACCTACGCTAAATTAATGTACCAAACGGATGTAAACGAACATTACGATAAAATTGTTTTGACTACTTCGGGGTGTTATGGTAACTGTCCTGTACTTAGCATAAGTATTGAAAACACAGGTGATTTTCTTTTTTACGGGATGAGATACACTGATACGATTGGTTTACACAAAGGACAAATAAGCTTAGAGGAATTTAAACAATTTGAAGAAAATTTTAAACTTAGTGATATAAAAAATTTAAAAGACCATTATGCTGCAACTTGGACAGACGATCAAACGGTATCGGTAAGCTTTATACGTAACGATACTATAGTAAAATCGGTATCGGATTATGGACGGCATGCCCCTACTGAATTTATCTGGGCTTATAACGATTTAAGTTATTTATATCTGCGTAAGAAAATGGTAAAGATTAGTGCAAGCATACCTTTTGATTTTTTTGGTGACATATACTTTGCAGATAAAAAACACTATTACCCTATGTATGAATCTGAAGTGTTTTTTCTGTTTCAGGAACTAATGATGAAAGCTACCATTTCTGATCAAAAATTTAAACCTCTTTATTTTACTACTGATTATTTTTGGGAGGAAGGAGAAAAAATTTATACTGATGGTCGTTTTTATGAAATAAAACTAGAAAACGAAACCGTAGTATATGATTTAGGATATAATTTTATTACCAGAAATAATATTGAACAACGAAAGATATTGAAAGAATAAAGGAGCCTTACAATGACATTTCAATTACAGCTTTTAAGCTAAAAGTTTACTGTTTTATTAGATCCGCATGGGAAATTAAATCTTTAATTATGCCGATATCGGCAAGAATTGAACAATATATAGTTGTAATTTATCGTATATTTGCCGATAACGGCATCTATAATCAAAAGCTATGAATTATATTTCGGTAAGTGAGTTTGCAAAAAAGTGGAATATTCCGGAAAGAACGGTTCGGAATTATTGTGCTACAGGAAGAATTAAGGGCGCTTTCTTAACTGGTAAAACATGGAATATTCCTGATGATGCGGTATTGGCCAAGAAAGCAAACAAGAGGAAATTTAGTGATAATACATTACTGAACCACCTGAAAGAGCAAAAAGAAATGAAACTGAAAGGCGGGATTTACCACCGTACGCAAATTGATCTGACTTATAATTCAAACCGCATAGAAGGAAGCAAGTTGACCCATGATCAAACTCGATATATTTTTGAAACGAATACTATAGGAGCTTCCAAAGAAAGCATTAATGTAGATGACATCATAGAAACGACCAATCACTTTAGATGTATTGATTTAATTATTGACAAGGCGAAATATAAATTATCAGAATCATTTATAAAGGAATTACATTTTCTGCTGAAATCAGGAACATCTGATAGTGGAAAAAACTGGTTTAATGTTGGCGAATACAAAAAACTGCCTAACGAAGCAGGTGGCAATGAAACTTGTTCACCTAAGGAAGTTTCGGCAAGAATGAAAGCCTTACTTTACGATTATCACAAGATTGAAAAGAAAACTTTTGAAGATATTATCGATTTTCATTATCAGTTTGAAATCATCCATCCTTTTCAGGACGGAAACGGTAGGGTTGGCAGGCTAATCATGTTTAAAGAATGTCTTGCCAATAATATTGTTCCCTTTATTATTGATGAAGACATTAAGCTGTTTTACTACAGAGGGTTACAGGAGTGGAGTAATATAAGAGAATATTTATTAGACACTTGTTTAACCGCTCAGGATAATTACAAAGCTATTCTTGAATATTTTGAAATAGCGTTTGATTAGATTTGAGTTTTTAAATATTGAAGATATCTCGGCTACGCTAGATATGACAGATTACTGTAGTAACCACAGATTGTACTTGATCTGTTTTTTAATCGATGAACCGTTGATTCGTTGAATCGTTTATGTGTGAGGGATGCTGGGTGTTGGATGCTTGGTGCGTGGTATGCCTTCGAGAATCTCAGGCACCGTTGCGAGAACCTCAGGCACCATTGCAAGGATTTTACACAGATACACAGATTATGACTTGATTTGTTTTTTAATCGTTGATTAGTTGATTTGTTTATATGTTGAATCGTTTATGTGACAGATGTTGGGTGTTGGATGATTGGTGCGTGGTATGCCTTCGACACTTCGTCGGGCTCAGTGACCGCAGGCTCAGGCACCGTTGCGAGAACCTCAGGCACCGTTGCGAGAACCTCAGGCACCGTTGCGAGAACCTCAGGCACCGTTGCAAGGATTTTACACAGATGCACAGATTATGATTTAGCTTTGCTCCGTTTGTACTTCGTCCTCGGGTGTTGATTCGTTGAAGTGTTTATAAGAGGGATAGCGAAATATTGGTACAAGTTGTTAGGTGTGGAACGTGTTTAAAGAACTATTAAGTGTTATATATTGGGATATCTCGACTACGCTCGATATGACAGATTACTGAGGGGGATCTCTTTGTTCTCGACTGACGCTCGAACTGACGTTGATTTGGAGTGTTAGAACGACTTGAGTTTTTAAATGTTGGGATATCTCGACTACGCTCGATAAGACGGTATAATAGTTCAAATAGAAAATAAAAAAAGAGAAACACTTTCGTATTTCTCTTTATTCGTAGCGAAGACGGGAGTTGAACCCGTGACCTCAGGGTTATGAATCCTGCGCTCTAACCGACTGAGCTACCTCGCCATTGGTATTTTAATTCGGATGCAAATATAGCAGTAATTTTAATACCTGCAAAGGAAAATTTGAAATTAAAACATATTTTTTTTACTGAATTTGTTACCTTTCTGTATTTGAACAATTTAAAAATTATTCTTTTATTACTTTTCCTTCACCGTTTTCGGTTACGTTAACGGTTTTGGTTACACGGTAGTATAAATTTCCTTTTCCGTTCAGGCTTCCGTCGATACCATTAACTGTGTTGGTATAGATGTTTCCCGAGCCCGATGAATCTACTTCAGTGAAAAAAGCCGACAGTTCTTTTGCATTGATATCGCCAGAACTTTTACTGTTTATTCTCACAGTATTCGCATTTCCTTCAACGGTAATGGCTGCGTTGTTTTCGGTATTTAAAGACAGATCTTCAACCTTTACCTTTAATTCCATTTTGTTGTTACCCGTATTGGTCAGCGTTAGCTTCGGAATTTCGATCACACCTAAATTAATCACACTGCCATTATCGCCGGTCATGGTAATTTCGGTAAGATCTTTTGTTGCCAAAGTTACTTTTACAGGTTCGGTCTGGCTAATAATTTCGAAACCAGGTTTTCTTTTCAATGTTAAAACCTCGTTTACCACACTTATTTGAACCAGCTGATGCAGGTTTCCATCACCAGATGTTCTGATGGTATTTTTAAACGGATTGTTCAAAATTTCGACCGTTACTTCACCGTCTATAACCAATTTTGAATATTTTTGAACCTTACGGTTTTTCTCTTGAACTACGCCGTTGCCTTTAATTTTTCTATTTTGTGCATAACTTGTTACGGTAATTATCGAAACAAAAAATAATGCTAAAAACTTTCTCATATTATTTAAATATTGTTGGTTGAAAATACATCTTCGGGGAAATTACTGAAAACATCTTCGGTAAAATCCAACACTTCGGAATTTATAAAATTATTCTTTAAATCGTTCACACCCTTTTCCATTAAAAGCGGTGTGGTGAACTTTCTGCTTACGCCCAAAATATGGTCGTTTACATTTACTTTGAAGAACAATTTTCCTGCCGGAGTTCTGTAATGTATAAATTTAATGATTGAAAAATTACGTTTTATAACGTTTATTTCGCTTAAACACTGCGCTTTGGAAAGGTAACTGTTACTTGTGAATATAACATTTCCCTTGCGATTGTTATAGGTATATTTATACTGGTTGTTTTCTTTTTTACTTATTACTAACGTGCCCATTTTTCTTTTAATACACACAAAGCTATTTATAAATGCCGTGAAATGAAACTTTGTTTTTCGTGTTTTTTTTAGTACGGGTTGATACTGCCAACACCTGATATTTTTTTAACGATTTTCAATCGATCATAATTTTTATAATCCAGATTACCCACACCCGAAATACGCACGTTAATTTCCTCTGACGTATTGATTTTTGCATTTCCGGCACCTGTAATTTCGATATTTGCCAGTTTGTTGGTCAATGCTTCGGAATTTAAATTCCCCGCGCCCGACATACTTGCTTTTATTTCATTGCTTATTCCGCGTAAACGCACATCGCCTGCACCGGTTACAAAAACACTTGTGATGTTGTTGAACAGTTTTACATTGATTTCGCCCGCACCCGAAATATGGAATTCGATATCTTTTGTCAGCGTGATGTTATTGGTTGCGATAGAACCTGCACCTGCAATGACCACCTTCTGCAAATTAGGATTGTTCATTTTTATAACCAGCGGTGATTTGTTTGATTTATAGGAAATTGATTTTTTGCTGGATATATTGATTTGTCCGTCTTTATTTTCTATTTCCAGATTATCAACCAACGTTTTATCGCCGGTAATTAAGATTTCGTTTTCAGCAACCGATGAATCTAATTCGATGTTGGCTGATGAATTATTTGATACCGCATTGTATGATGCCATTTGTTTTGTTTGGCTGACCACTTCGCCAGACAATTCTACTTTTTTGTTGCACGATACGGCAAAAACGCTTAAAAATGTAAGTAATAGTAGCTTCTTCATTTGTTTTTTTCTTTAAAACTACAAAAAAGTATTTACATTTTATAATGGTTGTGTGTTATTAATGTGCTACAGATGTGCAGATTTATTATTTTGTAATATGATTGATACAAGTTTGATGCCAAAAGGAAGTATGATGAGGTTTTAAGTTCTCTATTACGCTTGAACTGACGTGTTGTTATAAATTCTCAACAACGAATTGTAAGTGACGAAGAGATGAGATCCCTCCGACTAATGTGTATTAAGAGATTCTTCCCTCTTCGGAAGACAGGTTCTAAAAAATAACAAAACCCTTTCGTGTGAAAGGGTTTGTGTATTTAAACGGTTAATGCCAGGCGCTTCATTAGGTTTTTATCTAAAGCATGTTTCACGAAATCTCTGTCGACTTCGAACTCTGTTGCGTCAGAGCCCGGAAGATCGTACATAGGATCGGTTAAAACGGCTTCGCATAACGAACGTAATCCGCGTGCTCCTAATTTGTATTCCAATGCTTTGTCTACAATATACCAAAGTGCATCTTCGGTAAAAGTCAATTCAACACCATCCATTTCGAACAATTTCTGATATTGTTTTACCAATGCATTTTTAGGCTCGGTTAAAATAGAACGCAACGTATCGCGATCTAACGGATCCATGTGTGTTAATACCGGTAAACGACCTATGATTTCGGGAATTAATCCAAAATCTTTTAAATCTTTAGGTATAATGTACTGCAACAAGTTGCTTTTATCGGCTTTTTCGTTTTCTTTAGAAGATCCGAAACCAACGGCATGAAAGTTCAAACGTTTGGTTATGATTCGTTCGATACCGTCAAAAGCTCCCCCTGCAATAAATAAAATATCCTGCGTGTTTACTTCGATAAACTTCTGATCCGGGTGTTTTCTTCCACCTTTTGGCGGAACATTCACCACAGAACCTTCTAAAAGCTTCAACAACGCCTGCTGTACGCCTTCACCACTTACGTCGCGCGTGATTGACGGATTGTCACTTTTACGGGCAATTTTATCAATTTCATCGATAAAAATAATACCGCGCTGTGCTTTATCCACGTCATAATCTGCAGCCTGCAACAATTTGGTTAAAATACCTTCTACGTCTTCGCCCACATATCCAGCTTCGGTTAACACAGTGGCATCAACAATAGCCAAAGGTACGTTTAACATGCGGGCAATGGTTTTTGCAACCAAGGTTTTTCCGGTTCCGGTTTGCCCTACCACGATGATGTTACTTTTTTCTATTTCAACATCGTTCTTTAAATCTTGCTGCAGCAAACGTTTGTAATGGTTATAAACGGCAACCGACAGTACTTTTTTGGTTTGATCCTGACCAATTACGTATTGATCTAAAAACGCTCTGATTTCCTGTGGTTTTCTCAACAAAACCTCATCTGACAATCCTGTTCCGCCTTGCGATTTTAATTCTTCCAGTACAATGCCGTGTGCCTGTTCTACACAGTGATCGCAAATATGTGCATCTACACCGGCAATTAAAATATTAGTTTCGGCTTTTGGCCGCCCGCAAAAAGAACAGTTAAATCCTTCCTTCATTATACTTATTCTCTTGTTAAAACTTCATCAATCATTCCGTATTCCTTCGCCTCGTCTGCACGCATCCAATAGTCACGTTCAGAATCTTTAAAAACTTTATCGTACGGTTGTTTTGAATGTTTGGCAATGATTTGATACAATTCTTCTTTTAACTTCAACATTTCTTTTAAGTTGATTTCCATATCGGTTGCAACACCTTGTGCCCCGCCAGATGGCTGGTGAATCATAACACGCGAATGCGGTAACGCCGAACGTTTACCATCGGCACCTGCACATAACAATACCGCACCCATTGATGCTGCCATACCTGTACAGATTGTAGCTACATCGGGCTTAACAAACTGCATGGTATCGTAAATACCTAAACCTGCGTAAACGCTACCGCCCGGTGAATTGATATAGATTGAGATATCTTTAGAAGCATCTACACTTTCTAAAAACAATAGCTGCGCTTGAATAATGTTTGCTACATAATCATCTACACCTGATCCAAGGAAAATGATGCGATCCATCATTAAACGCGAGAAAACGTCCATAGATGCAATGTTCATTGGGCGTTCTTCGATAATATAAGGCGTCATACTGCCTGTTGGTGTCATGCTGCCCACGATTTTATCGTAGTACATATTGTTTACCTTATGGTGCTTTGTAGCGTATTTTCTAAACTCTTTTCCGTAATTCATATTTTTATCCTTGTAAATTAAAAAAATAAGCGTCGAAACAAACCGTTCGACGCTCAAATATACTTAAATTTTCGCAGAAAATTATTCTCCGTAAACCTCTTTAACGAAATCTTTGTAAGTTACTTCTTTTTCACTTCCGCTTACTTTTTCAGCGAATAATTTCATCATTTTATCGTTCATCAATTGCTCAGAAATACGTTTTACTTCTTCCTGGTTTGATAAAACGCGTGATACGATATTGGTTACATCGTCTTCTGACGGTTCTAACTGACCGAATTGAGCCATTTGATCTTTGATCAAGCCTGAAGTGTAATCTTTAATCTCATCAAAAGTAATTTGTAAACCGTTATCGGTAATAATTTTACCTTCGATTAACTGGTAACGCAATCCTTTTTCAGATTTTGTGTATTCTTCTTCTGCCTGCTCTGCAGTTAATTCTGTTTCGCCAGCTGTTTGTAACCATTTAATTAAAAATTCCTTAGGTAAATCGAATTTTGTATTGTCAACCAATGCTTCAACTGCATCGTTCATGAATTTTTGGTCTGCCTGTTGTGCAAATTGTTTTTCGGCATCTTCTTTAATGCGTGCTTTTAACTCGTCTTCTGAAGTTACTTTACCTTCTCCAAACAATTTATCGAAAAACTCTTGGTTTAGTTCTGCTTTTTCTTTAGTTGAAATCTCTTCAATAGTAAAAGTTACATCAACTTCCAAACCGTGAACTTTATCGTGATCAACTTTTAAAACGTCCATTAATTTATGTTCATCTTCAAACAAACCTTTGGTAGAAATTGTAACCTTATCGTTTACTTTTTTACCTATGAATTTCTTTTGATTTGTTTTTGTACGGATATCTGCAACGTTGATTGTAGTTTCGTTTTCGATACCTTCTTCCTGGTTAGAAACTTTTACGCGGATATCGTCACCTTCTTCTACTTTTTCTTTAGAAATTAATTTTCCGTATTGTTTCTGAATGTATTCAACCTGCTCGTTTACCATTTCTTCATCGGCAACGATTTTGTATTTAGCAGCTGTTTTAGCAGCATCTAAATCAACCGTAAATTCCGGAGCTAAACCTAATTCGAAATCAAAACTTAATGTATCAGCATCCCAATCGATATCTTTAGCAACAGGAAGCGGATTTCCTAAAATATCCAATTTCTCTTCGTTTAAATAGTTACTTAAACTTTCTTGCAATAATTTGTTTACTTCATCGAACATAATTGCCTGTCCGTATTGTTTTTTCACCAATGCAGCAGGTACCTGTCCTTTTCTGAAGCCCGGGATATTTGCGTTTTTTCTGTAATCTTTAAGAACTTTTTCAACGTTCGCTGCAAAATCTTCTTTTGCTAAATCAATTGTAATAACTGCGTTTAACGCATCTACATTATTTCTTGTGATATTCATTGTAAATTTTGTTTCTAACTAAAATTGGCTTGCAAAAATACATTATTTTTACAAGCCAATCAAATTTTTAAATAATTGAATATTAATTATTAGTAAAATTAATCTTCGCTGCCTATCCCTCCTACTATTGACTGTACAATAGACAAAACCAAACTGAATAATAACGCCGGCCAGAAACCTTCTACATGAAAGCCGCCAACGATGTAGCTGCACAACATTATTATTAAAGCGTTGATAACAAAAAGGAACAAACCTAATGTTAATATGGTTACCGGAATGGATATTAACTGTAGTATTGGTTTTACTATAAAATTAAGTAATGCCAATACGATTACGACGATTATTGATGAGCCGAAACCATCGACACTTACGCCCGGTAAAAAATTTGCAAGCAGATATACAATTACTGCCGTTACAATTAAATTGATTAAAATTCTCATAGCTTATAATATTAATTTGATGCTTTTATTGTTACACCCGGATAATTACCTGGAACCAACATTGGCAATTTTGCTTTGTAATGTTCGTTGATTACTTTTACAATTTCGTTAGCCACAAATGCATAACCACGCGGATTAGGATGCACGCCGTCTAAAGAAAACAACACTTTATTCATGTTTTCTGTTCCTTTAAAATAATCTTCTGTATACCATTGCCCATCACTTAAACGAATACCACCTGTTAAGTAGCTCATAATAGCATTCATATCGGCAACCGCTAATTTTTTTGAACGTGCAGCAGACCAAATAATATCGTTAAATTGCTTGGTTACTGTTTTTATAATTGTTTGTTCGGCAGGAATTAAAACATACTTATCTTCTAAAGGAAATGTTACACCAATTTTACTGAATAATTCTTTGTAAGGCGATGGAACATTTGTAAAAATCGGCGCAGTTGATGTTGTTCCGATTACCGAACTAGTACCCAATACAAACAAATCGTTTTTGCTTGCATGACGTGCCTGTCCATACAGTTGACCTAACAAACCTGCTATTGGTGCCAATTGTTGGTTTTGTGAAGCCACTGCCGTAATTTGCTGCGATAAATCGGTTAATGTTTCGTCTTTAACCAATAACGCATTGCCTTCTGTTTTAGAAAATGAATTAATACGGTTACCTTGCCCTAAAGCGGTAAGAATTTGCTTTAAAGGTCCTAATAACTGTGCATTTAACTGATCAACCGTTGCTTCTCCGCCTAAAGCATCTGCCGTTAACGGATTGTAAGGAACTGTTGTAAAGTGTGGTATAGATGTTACATCTGGTATTGTAGCTACAACACCTTTTGCACCTTTGCTTGTTAAGGTATTGATAATTGTTTTATAAGCCGCTTCAAATACCTGCGGATCGGTAATATCATTACTGCCATAAGTAGCGGGATCCATATTACCTTCTTGGTTTACACCTACTCCACCCGATGTTGCATAAGACAACACATCGTTAGCACCAATCCAGTTTGTAAAAAACGTAGGATTCATGCTCATAGCGTCGCTTAAAACCGTTGTATTAGGACTGGTAGCATGACGCACGAAATAAGGGTTTGCCTTTCCTGTTGCAACATTAGCCAGATTACCATACCCCGGAGTTAGTAAATGAAACGACTTTGCTAAAGGCACTCCCATATTGTTATAAGCTTTAGCCTGTAAATTACTAATTTCTATGGTTGGTGTCCCCGTTAAATTTTGCGGCCCACCTGTTGACATATTAATGATTAAACGCGTTGCAGCCGCCTGTTGTCCCATAAGCAACAAACCGCCTAAATCGTTGGTATCGTCACTGAACGACGGTTGCGTAAATGCACCACCGCCTACTACAGCAAACTGTTTTGCCAGTAAGTTAGGAAACGAATACTGCTGCCCCGAACGATACATGGTTCCGTCCATAAAACCCGAAGTCAACGAATTTCCTAACGCAACATAGGTTGTAAAATCGGCTTCGCCTTTAGAATAGGATTCGTTTGTAACTTCGTTTTCAAATTCCGGTTCGCAAGCAACAAAACTAAATGCGAATGCTGCTAAAAGTATAGATTGATATTTTTTCATAATGATCGATTAAAAATTGTACGATAAACCTAAACCTAAAGAATATGCCGATGAACGATAATCGCCACCAAAAGAAACATGCGTACCATCTTCTATATAATGATCGTACGAGTTTTTAGTTTCTTTAAAGTGTAAGGCACTTGCAGCAAAATCGATTCCGAATTTAGGCGTAACCTGATAAGTGAAACCTACTGTTCCTGCCAAAGCATCGTTACGAGGTGTTTCTGGTGCGAAATAGCCATCTTGAACCGGCGAAATATCATAATAACCACCTACACGGGCAGAGAATTTTTCAGAAGGAGCAAACTGCAAACCTCCACGCATTGTTCCACTGCTTTTATAGTTACGAGGATTTACCGATGTTGCAATTGCAGGGTTATCAAAATCTATAACCAAATTATCATACGCTTTCCAGAAAGTGTGGTTGTAATCTACAGCCGCCAACCATTTATCGTTAATTTGATAAGAGAAACCAATAGTCAATTCGGCAGGTAACGGCATGCTAGCATCAAACTTTCCATTCGTGTATGTTCCACCCAAAAAGCTTGGCATGTCATGGAATTTGGCATCGCCCCCTTCTACCTTCATATCGATTTGCGAACGATAGTTCACACCAAAAGTAACATAATCGTCTAAACGAGCTGTTACCCCAAGGTTGTATCCCCAAGCACTTACACCCGCAGCATCAATGGTAACATCTGAACGATTTCCGTTTTCATCTACCATACTTCTTGAAAGATTTCTGTTGAAGGTTACTCCTCCGTTAACATAAATCAACCCGGCACCAACACTAATATTATCGGTAATTTTGTACGATACCGTAGGCTGTACAAAAATTGCCTGTAAATCGATATTGTTTACCAAATGCGATCCCGGCCAGTCTTGATCCCATTCTACCGAACTTCCGTACGGTGTATAAACAGCCAAACCGACAGAAAAACGATCGGAAGCCTGATAATTTCCGTAGAAATAAAATGGTGTTCCCGTGTTTGTTGTGGAATTAGACCAATTGTATAAAGAATTTTGAAACTTTACGTTAGACACCAACGCGGTGGCACCTGCAGAAAAACTCCATTTGTTTTTTAAAAAAGTACCACTCGCTGGGTTAAAGAACAAACTTTCGGCATTTTGACCTATAACGGCAACACCTGTATGCCCCATTGCCAACTGGCGCTGACCCTGCATACTAATGCGGTAACCGCCGGCAAATGTATTTGTAGCCAAGAGCGATAATAAAGAAATAGATAAAATTTTCTTCATAACTAAACTTTTATTTATGTTAGTATTTCAAATATACCACATTTTACAAAAGTTTAAAAACTCTTAAAGAAAATTACAGAATTATTAATTATTTGTTAAATACAAAAAGAATTAATTATTATGCGTGCATATTATTTTAAAAAATCAATTGATTTATCAAAGAATTCCGCAGGATTGTCGGCATGAAGCCAATGTCCCGCATTTGAAACCGTTTGAATTACTGCATTAGGGAAATGCTTTTTTATTAAATCAGCATCAGCTTCTGTGATGTAGTTAGAATTACTGCCGCGTAAAAACAAAACCGATCCGTTAAAAACATCAGAATCTTTCAACGCTTCGCCAATTGCTTCTTCATGGTTATTAAAAGCATCCAGATTAAAACGGAAACCTAATTGTTGAGAAGTAACACGATGCACATTTTTCATTAAAAACTGTACCACTCCAGCTTCGGATACATGTTGTTCAATAGTCTCTTGAACTTCGTTACGAGAAGGATTGGTTGAAAAATCAACAGCATTTAAAGCAGCCATGACATCTTGATGGTGCGGCGGATAATATTTTGGAGAAATATCGGCAACAATTAATTTATCGATCAATTCAGGGTACTTTACCGCTAAATTCATAGCAACTTTTCCGCCCATTGAATGTCCGATTACATCAACCTTATCCAAATTATTTGCTTTGCAATATGCCAATATATCTTCAGCCATTGCCTGATAGTTGAATGTATCGGAATGAAAACTGCGTCCGTGGTTACGTAAATCCAACAAATGCGCAGCAAAACCACTTTCGGCATATTTTGTTCCCAAGGTTTTCCAGTTATCGCTCATTCCTAAAAAACCGTGCAATACAAGTAATGGTTTTCCCGAGCCTTCTATTTTGGCGTATAATAAATTGTTCATTATCGTAATTTTTGATTATATAAACACACCACATTTTCCAAACCTAAATAAATAGCTTCGGAAATTAATGCGTGC
>CAMLFV010000044.1 GCA_946479395.1 uncultured Flavobacterium sp.
GTACACCGGGTGCAGCAGGGCAACAAGGTAATAACGCCAATAAACCAGGCACGCCAGGTCAGGGTGGTCAAAACCGTCCGGGTCAGCAAGGTGGAAACCGTGGTGGTCAAGGCGGAAACTCTAAATTCCCTAACAACCGCAACAATGCAGGTGGTAACAAAAATTTTGGAAACAGAAACCAACCGGTTGTAAAAGTGGAGCCTACAGATGAGGAAGTAAAAAACCAAATCAAAGAAACGTTAGAGCGTTTACAAGGAAAACAAAACAAATCAAAAGCTGCAAAATATCGTAAAGACAAACGTGAACTTCACCGTAAAAAAGAAGAAGAGGCACGTGCAGACGATGATTTAAAAATATTAAAAGTTACCGAATTCGTAACAGTTGGTGAAGTTGCTACTATGATGAACGTGCCAATTACACAAGTAATCGGAACATGTATGTCGTTAGGTATCATGGTTACCATGAACCAGCGTTTAGATGCTGAAACATTAACAATTGTTGCAGATGAATTTGGTTACGAAGTACAGTTTACAACTGCCGATATCGAAGAATCGATGGTAGAAGAAGTTGATGCACCGGAAGATTTACAACCTCGCGCACCAATTGTAACGGTAATGGGTCACGTAGATCACGGTAAAACATCGTTATTGGATTATGTTCGTAAAGCAAACGTAATTGCTGGTGAATCGGGTGGAATCACGCAGCACATTGGTGCTTACGGAGTAACTTTAGAAAGTGGTCAGAAAATTACATTCTTAGATACACCGGGTCACGAGGCGTTTACCGCAATGCGTGCACGTGGAGCTCAGGTTACCGATATTGCAATTATCGTAGTTGCTGCCGATGACGATATTATGCCACAAACAAAAGAGGCAATTTCGCACGCACAAGCAGCTGGTGTACCAATTATTTTCGCAATTAATAAGGTAGATAAGCCAACGGCAAATCCTGAAAAAATTAAAGAGAAACTGGCAGCTATGAACTTCCTTGTTGAAGAATGGGGTGGAACGTATCAGTCACAAGATAGTGCGGCAAAAATTGGTCAAGGTGTTCCGGAATTGTTAGAAAAAGTATTGTTAGAAGCAGAGATGTTAGAGTTGAAAGCAAATCCTAACAAACCGGCGGTAGGTACTGTTGTAGAGGCGTTCTTGGATAAAGGTCGCGGATATGTATCAACAATCTTGGTTCAAAGCGGAACGTTGAAAATCGGAGATTACTTGTTAGCAGGTAAAAATCACGGTAAAATTAAAGCAATGCACGATGAACGCGGAAAAGCTGTAAAAGAAGCAGGTCCTTCTCGTCCTATTTCAATCTTAGGATTAGACGGTGCGCCAACAGCAGGTGACAAGTTCAATGTATTCGAAGACGAGCGTGAAGCAAAAGCAATCGCAGCAAAACGTACACAGTTAATCCGTGAGCAGTCGGTTCGTGCACAACGTCATATCACGTTGGCAGAAATTGGTCGCCGTATTGCTTTAGGTGAATTTAAAGAGTTGAACATCATCTTAAAAGGAGACGTAGATGGATCGGTAGAAGCTTTATCAGACTCGTTCTCTAAATTATCAACAGACGAAATTCAAATCAATATTATTCACAAAGGTGTAGGTGCAATTACCGAATCTGATGTATTGTTGGCTTCGGCTTCTGATGCAATCATTATCGGTTTCAACGTACGTCCAATGGGTAATGCCAAAGCAATTGCAGATAAGGAAGAAATCGATATCAAAACATACTCAATCATTTATGACGCGATTGACGATGTTAAAGATGCAATGGAAGGAATGTTGTCACCGGAATTGAAAGAAGAAATTACCGGAACCGCAGAAATCCGTCAAACATTCAAAATATCTAAAGTTGGAACAATTGCCGGATGTATGGTTACCGATGGTAAGATCTTCCGTAACTCTAAAATCCGCTTAATTCGTGAAGGAGTTGTAATTTATACTGGTGTTCTTGATGCGTTAAAGCGTTTTAAAGATGATGTGAAAGAGGTTTCTAAAGGATACGATTGTGGTATTCAGATTAAAAACTACAATGATATTAAGGAATACGATATTATTGAAGGATTCCAAGAGGTTGAGGTGAAGAAAACTTTGAAATAGTAGAATTTATATCAGATAGATAAAGAGGAGTCGGGAGACTCCTTTTGTCATTTTGACAGATTTTGAAGCGATGTAGTTGTTTGGCTTAAAGTTTGATTGAATCAATATATAAAACAATACGCATACATTAAAAAACAGAATTATGGGATTATTATTAATGGGAATCATTATGCTTGCCAGCTGGTTAGTAGGTTGGCAGCTAAAAAATAAATTCGAAAAGTATTCAAAAATTCATTTAAGAAACGGAATGAGCGGTGCAGAGATTGCAACCAAAATGCTGCACGACCACGGAATTTACGATGTAAAAGTAATTTCCACTCCGGGTAGATTAACCGATCATTACAACCCGGCAGACAAAACCGTAAACTTAAGTGAAGCTGTGTATAATCAGCGCAATGCCGCCGCAGCCGCAGTTGCAGCACACGAAGTTGGGCATGCTGTACAACATGCAACAGCTTATAGTTGGTTAACCATGCGTTCTAAATTGGTGCCTGTGGTAAATATCGCATCACGCTTCATCTCCATCACATTAATTGGTGGTATCTTATTGCTAAACACTTTTCCGCAATTATTACTTATCGGGATTGTATTGTTTGCACTAACCACGGTATTTTCAATTGTTACCTTACCGGTAGAGTATGATGCAAGTAACCGCGCATTAAAATGGTTAGAAACTAAAAACATGGTGACTAGAGAAGAATATGCCGGCGCATCAGATTCACTAAAATGGGCAGCACGTACTTATGTAGTAGCAGCTTTATCATCAATAGGAACGTTATTGTACTATTTAATGATTTATATGGGAAGAAGAGAATAAAAAAAGCGAGCAAATGCTCGCTTTTTTGTTTATTAAAACCAAGGTTTTCTATTTCTTATGTACGTATTGTAAAAATCAATATCAGATTTGGTCAGATAGATAATTCCTTCAACTAAACCAATAATCGTAGTTGCAGCCAAAATGAAATATCCGATAAAAAAACACGCTGTAACATAACCAACCAATCCTAAAACAAGTAGAATAATACCTTCGGTATTGTATCCTAAAACAAATTTGTGAATACCTAAATGTCCTAAAATAATAGCTAAAATTCCGGCTAATATTTTTTTGCTGTTTGCCTCTTGGATGTAAGGCGGAGATTGCTGGTACTGGTTTTGTTGCTGATAATAGTTTTGCTGGTCGTTATACTGATTTTGCTGTTGATTAAAATTAGATTGTGTACGACCTGTATGCCATTGTTCTTCTTTTCTTTCTTCTGAATTTTGATTTTCCATTACAATTAGGTTATTATTTTTGTTAAATATAGCAATAATTTTATCAACAATAACCTGTGCCAGTTTTTCTTTACTTTCAATGGTCCAACCGGCAATATGTGGCGATAGCAAAACGTTTTCGGCAGTAATTAGGTATCTAAAAGCATCGGGAAGTTCATTATCTGAAAACATATTTTCAAAAGATGATTTTTCGTATTCCAACACATCTAACCCGGCACCTTTAATTTTGCCCGATTTTAAAGCATCAACCAAATCATCTGTACAAACCGATTTTCCGCGTGCGGTATTTATCAACCAAAACGATTTTGCAAAACCGTTGATAAAATTCTTGTTTACATAATGATGCGTGTCGGGAGTTTCAGGCGTGTGTAAACTCACAATATCGCTGTGCAGTTGTAAATAATCTAACGAAACCTGCTGCGCATCGGCATCACCTAGATTGGGTTTAATATCATAACAAATTACCTTGCAGTTAAAGCCTTTTAAGCGTTGTGCAAACGCTTTTCCCATATTGCCGTAACCAATAATCCCGACCGTTTTTCCTTCAATTTCAATACCTCGGTTCTCTTCACGTTTCCATACCCCGTTGCGCACTTCTTTATCCACATACGATAATTTGTTCATAAGGTTTAAAAGCATTCCCAAAGCATGTTCGGCAACGGCGGTTCTGTTACCTTCGGGTGCAGCAATTAGTTTAATACCTTTTTGTTCGGCATATTCGCAATCGATATTTTCCAAACCGGCACCAACTCTTCCTATGAATTTTAGGTTTGTAGCGGCATCTAAAAAAGCGCGATCAATTTTAAAACGACTGCGTAAAACAATACCGTCATACTGATGAATTATTTGTTCAATAGCATCTTTTGGAGCGTAGTAGTTTTCATCGTTTTCAAAACCGGCTGCGGTTAACTGTTCAATTAGCAGCTGATGATTTTTATCAAGGTGTAATATTTTCATTTAGTGATAATTTGCTTTTGTTTACATTGAGAAACACATCAAAATAAAGAATATTTATTCATATATCAAGATAAAAAAATAACCTACTTTTGCAAAAAAAATATTTATTGTATTTTTTAATATGAAAAAACACATCTTTTTACTGCTGCTATTCTTTTGTCAGCTTTATTCTTTCGCTCAAACTTTCAAGGGAGTTATAATTAACAATGAAACAGATGAACCTATCGGACAAATTACAATTGTAAGTGCCGATAAAACTTTTTTTGTAACCAGTAACGAGAAGGGCGAAGTGATTTTGCCTGAAAGTATAGTTAACAAGAAGCTTTTTATTAGCGATTATGAATATGCTTATAGTGAAAATACATTTACTAAAACACAATCTTTTGTTTGGGAATTAACGCCAAATTCTGAAACATTGGAAGAAATGATTATTTTTGACCATCCTGAAATTTATCTGAATAAAATTATTAAAAATTCAATTAAATCGTTTGTAAGTAATACAAAGTTAGAATCGTATTATAGGGAGAATTATTTTGAAAATAAAAAACAAGCCAGTTTTGCCGAAGGGATTATTGATTTTCATGTAAATCACAATCTCGAAAATATAGAAATGATAGTTAAACAATCTCGAATAAAAGATTTATACAATGTAAATCCCACTAATAGAGCTGTAAGTTCAAAACCGCAAGATGTTATAGAAAGCTCTATGCTGTTTAGCATGCTAAAGAAAATTATTCAAGATAAAAAGCATTACGAGTTTTATATTACTGCTAAAAAGGTTGGAGAAAAAACGATACATACTTTTTATGTAAATCCTAAAGAGAAAAGTAAAGCTAAGCATTTGTTTAAAGGATCGGTTGTTTTTGACGATGAGAAAAAACTGATCTTGGAAACCAATTTTGCTTTTGATCCTGATAGAAAAAAATATAATACTCCAATTAACAAAATAGTAGTTAAAGCCGATATTAAAGATATTCGTTTCGAATCAAAATATATGGTTAGTGAAGAAATTTATTATCCTAGCTATGCTAAAAGAACAATTGATGCAATAGCAAATTCTAAATTGGCTAAGATAGATAATGCGCGTATTAATAATCAAGCATATTTCTATGTTTTAAGTGCTGATAAAACTACTAAAAGACCTTCGCAGAATATAATTTATAATTCGGGTAACTTATACAACAACGGCAATAAATACACTGTTGAGTTCTGGAAAAATGCTAAAGTTATCAATTTGATAGAATAGTCGCCAAACATTAAATTTATTAATCAGCATAAAAAGACAAAATAACTTTCATTTTTTTTTGAAAGTTTAAAAACTTTGTTTTACATTTGATCTATGGAATTCAAAGAAGCAAAAAATAAATTCGTACAATCGTGGGGAGCTTTAGGTTCGCAATGGGGTATTAATAAAACCATGGCGCAGATTCATGCGTTGTTAATGATTTCTACCGAAGCAGTTTCTATGGAAGAAATTATGGAAGAATTACAGATTTCACGCGGAAATGCTTCTATGAATTTACGGGCTTTAATGGATTGGGGAATTGTTTACAAAGAATACAAACCGGGCGAACGAAAAGAGTTTTTTATTGCCGAGAAAGATTTAGACGAATTGGCAGTTAAAATTGCGAAAGAGCGTAGCAAACGAGAAATTAAACCGGCTTTAAAGGTATTGAAAGAAGTTTCTACCATTAAAACGAATAAATCAGAAGAAGAAAAACACTTTGTGGAGCAAACCGGCAAATTATACGATTTTGTATTGAAGGCTGATAACGTGTTAGACAAAGTAACCGAATATAAAGACAATTGGCTGGCAAAGCTGGTGGTTAAAATAATGAAGTAGTTGATTTTGCATTATCTGCTATCGTCACTTCGAGTAGCGCAACGCAGTGAAGTGTATCGAGAAGTTTTAAAAGTTCTCGACAAGCTCGAACTGACGAGGATAAATTGTATTCGATAGTATTTCATTTATTTAAAACGCAATTTTTTTAAATAAAACTTTCAAATATTTCTGAAACTTTAAAATAATATAAATTATGAAAGCAATTAAAATATTAAATACAATAGCGATTGGAACGCCGTTTGTTTTTCTTTTAATGGAAGTAATCTACAGAGATGGAGGATTTGCAATGTTTGCATTACTATCAACCATGTTTACTGGTTTTGTACAAGTGATATTAGGAATTTTTCTTATGATACGATTTCCAAAGAATATCCACTATAAATCATATATAATAGCAGTTGTTTTATACTTCTTAGTAGGGCTTATGGTTGTCTTTTCTGATTCTAATAATGATGGTTTTATATACATTTTTTACATCATACCACCTTGTTTGGCACTGTATTTATCTATACTAATTTATAGTCGTCCAAATCATGAACTATAACATTGTTGCCTACTTTTTGTATTTCGCGATTACTTTTTTAATCATCGTGAAAGTCGGACGGATATGTTATCAGAATGGGAATGTCTTTGTATCGCAATTAATTCCTAACCACGAAGATCTGTGTAAAAAGATCAATCATTTGCTGTTAATAGGCTATTATTTGCTCAACATTGGTTATTGCACCATGACCATTATTTCGTGGGAAAAAATTTGGAGTTTTACACAATTGGTTGAAATCATCAGCCTAAAAACTTCTCTCATAATTCTGATCATCGCACTTATGCATTACCTGAATATTTTATTACTTACAAACTATATCAAAAAATTAATCTAAAACTGTAAATTATGGAAACTACCAAAATTTTAATCGGTTACGCAGTATATCTGCCAATAGCGTTATTTTTAACCTACTATGTGTCTAAAACGCTTTTTAAAAACAGTAAAGTTTATATGTTGGATATTTTTAAGGGTAGGGAAGAAATTGCCTTTGCTACCAATAAATTGTTTGAAACAGGATTTTATCTTCTGAACATTGGCTTTGCTTTGATGATTTTACAGATGAATCTGTATAACGATAGTTATCAGCTGTTGATTGAAAAATTGAGTTACAAAATCGGGGCATTTTCTATTTATTTAGGATTGATGCTTTTTATAAACCTGTATTTCTTTTTTAGAGGGAAACGCAAAGCAAGTCAGGCACAAGTTGTTCAGTAATAAGAAAAAAATGCCAACGGTTCTGTAAATCATTGGCATTGTTCTATTTTTTTAAATGGATATAATTAATCCAGATCTTTATTTTGATTGATTACTGTAAGCATGTTTTTATTGAACAGTGTTTGATCTTCTCCTAACGAAGCAAAAAAATCAATGTCCGCTTCTTCAACAGCAGTTAATGCTTTTTGTAGAACGATAGACCCGCTATCTGTTAATTTAATAACTTTAGCGCGCGTATCGGTTGGGTGTTCATGTCTGGTAATAAATTCTTTTTCTTGTAAAGTTCTTAGAACCTTAGAAACCATCATTCTGTCTGCGTTTCCTTGATTGGCAATGTCTATTTGCGTAACATAATCGTTTTTTTTAGATAACCACCCTAAAGCCGCTAACAATACAAACTGAGTTTGAGTTAAGTTTAACGGATCTAAAACTTTTTTATGTTTTCGTTGCAATAATGTTGTCAACTGACCCAAAAGATAACCAGAGCTTTCGTCGGGACTTTTAAATTTGAACTCTATTTTCTTTGACACAACTGTTATTTTGATTCTAGAAAAGTAAGTTTATAACCATCAATATCTTTTACATGAAAAGCTCTGCCAAAAGGTGTTTCAATTATTGGTCCGGCAGTATTTACGCCATTTGAGATAAGTTTTTCTTTCAATTCATCAATGTTTTCATTTACTGCAAACCAAAGCGCTACGCCAATACCCAGTTCTTTTTCTTCTAAAGGTTCTAAAGGTGTGCGAATAGCAAAACTTGCCTGTCCTTGGTTATATTTAAAAACGCAGGCTTGTGGATTTGAATTGTCAATTTCAAAACCTAATTTGTTGGTGTAAAATTCTTTTGATGCTTCTAGATTTTTTACTTGTAAAGATGCGAATGTTAATTGTATCATTTTATATAAAATTATTGTTGAAGCAAATATAATATACACGACAACAATATACAAGTGTTTTTTTTAACTCTTAAAAAAGCTTGTTATCAAATTAAAACCCTAAAATGATTTTTGCAATGGTAAAGTAGATCAAAATACCAAAAATATCGTTACTCGTGGTAATGAACGGGCCGGTTGCAATAGCGGGATCTATACCGTTTTTATCAAGCATTATCGGAATAAACGTTCCAATTAAGCTGGCAAGAATCATTACGGTAACCAACGCCAATACAATGGTTGACGATATTTCGTAAGATGTTCCCATGATAAAATGCGTCGCCAATAAAAGTAAAACTGCCAAAACAGTACTGTTTAAAAGTGCCAGCAACATTTCTTTACCCAAACGTTTCCAAAGTGATCCCGACAAACTGTTGTTTGCCAAACCTTGTACCACGATTGCCGATGATTGTACACCAACATTTCCAGCCATTGCGGCAACCAAAGGAGTAAAAAAGAATAATGTTTGGTATTTGTCCATGGCATCGCTAAAACCTTCGGAAATATTTACGGCAATAAAACTCCCGATCAATGCCAGAAGCAGCCAAGGTAAACGTGCTTTTGTCAGTTCCCAAATGCTGTCATCGGCTTCAACGTCTAAAGAGATACCCGCCGCCATTTGGTAATCGCGATCAGCTTCGTCTTTAATAACGTCAACGATATCGTCAATGGTAATTCTACCAACCAAACGTCCGGTTTCATCAACAACGGGAATTGCCTCTAAATCGTACTTCTGCATAATGCGGGCAACTTCGGTATCTTCGGTATCAACCTTTACAAAATCAACCTTTGGTATGTAGATTTCTTTAACTTGTGTGGTGGTAGATGAGGTAATAAGATCTTTTAACGACAATCGACCTTTTAAGCGGTCTTCATCATCAACCACATAAATAGAATGTACACGCGATACGTTTTCTGCCTGTTTGCGAATTTCCTGAATACACGTTAATACATTCCAGTTTTCGTTTACCTGAATGTATTCTTTCGCCATTAAACCACCAGCAGTATCTTCATCGTAACGCAACAGCTCAACAATGTCTTTGGCGTGTTCAAAATCTTCTAATTCAGAGATTACCTCGTCTTTCATTTCTTCCGAAAGTTCGGCGATAATATCCACCGCATCATCGGTATCCATTTCGTCTAACTCTTCGGCAATTTCTTTGGCAGAAAGGTTGTTTAAGATTTTTTCACGAACTTCTTCGTCTAATTCCAATAGAATTTCAGAACTGATCTCCGATTCAATGATGCGGAAAAGATAACCTGCATCTTCGCCGTCTAATTCGTTCATCAGTTCTGCAATATCAGCAAAGTGAATATCCTCGAGCCTGCGGAGTATTTCGCGTTCGTTTTTTTCGGCAATTAAGCTTTCGATCTCTTGGATAAATTCTTTACTGATTTTAAATTCCATACGCTTCTATTTTTTGAGTTAGTGCGATAAATTCTTCTACACTTAATTGTTCGGGACGAAGGTTAAAAACCACATCGTCTTTAATTTCTTCTGATATAAAACTTTTTAAACTGTTGCGCATGGTTTTTCTGCGCTGGTTAAATGCCGATTTTACTACGGTAAAAAACAGTTTTTCGCTGCACGGCAGGCTGTAATTTTCTTTGCGGATCATACGCATTACACCCGATTTTACTTTTGGCGGCGGCGTAAAAACGTGTTCTGATACAGTGAATAAATATTCGGTATCATAAAAAGCCTGAGCCAACACCGACAATATTCCGTAGGTTTTACTGCCTTTTTTCTCGCAAATGCGTTCGGCAACTTCTTTTTGAAACATTCCCGAAAATTCCGGTATCTGATCGCGCATTTCTAAAACCCTGAAAACAATCTGCGTTGAAATGTTGTACGGAAAGTTTCCTATAATGGCAAAGGGCTCTTCGTTAAAAATCTTTTTTAAATTGTATTTTAAAAAATCTTCGCCAATAATGTGGTTGTGTAACTTTGGGTAGTGTTTTTCCAAATAAGCCACCGATTCGGTATCAATTTCAACTACAAAAGTTTCTACCGGTTTTTCTAAAATGTATTTTGTTAACACGCCCATTCCCGGACCAATTTCCAACACCTTATCATAACCGTTCAGGGTAAGTGTATCGGCAATATTCTTTGCTACACTTTCATCGTTTAAAAAGTGCTGACCTAAATGCTTTTTTGCCTTTACTTTGTCTTGATTACTCATGCTCGCTTATGATTTCAAGGTCGGTACGGAACGTTAGCATTTTATCTGCAAAAAGTTCCAAACCTTCGCTGCGTAATAATGGTGCGTGATTTTCTTTGTAATCTTCTAATGCTGCCTGATTTTCTGCAAAATACTGCACCGAATAGGTAACGCCGCCCATATCTTCATCAACCAAAACCTTTACCAAACGTGCCGATTTAAAACAACCGGTGTTCAGCATGTCTTTAATGTGTTTGGTTTGCATCCAGTTAAGCCATTGTTCGTGAACAGATTCGTCTATATTTATGGTAACATTGTAAATAATCATAGTTTGTTGTGATTTATTTAAAAACCAATGTCATTTCAAGTGAAGCAAAGTGATTGTTCTGAAATCTTAAAGATTCTTTTTCGCTCTGCTGCATTCGAAATGACATTAAAGTTGTTATTTCTATTTAAAATTAATTAATAATATCGAATCCGCAGTAAGGTTTTAACACATCGGGTATCACAATACCTTCGGGTGTTTGGTAATTTTCTAAAATACCTGCCAGTACGCGGGGTAAAGCTAACGATGAACCGTTTAAGGTATGCGCCAGCTGCGTTTTTCCATCTTTGCCTTTAAAGCGTAATTTTAAGCGGTTTGCTTGGAAGGTTTCGAAATTTGATACCGATGAAATTTCTAACCAACGATCTTGTGCTGTTGAAAATACTTCGAAATCATACGTTAAGGCAGATGTAAAGCCCATATCGCCACCACATAAACGCAAAATACGATAAGGTAGTTTTAGTTCGTTCAAAATTTCTTTTACGTGCTCAACCATTTCGTCTAAAGCTTCGTACGATTTTTCAGGATGCTCGATACGAACAATCTCTACCTTATCAAACTGGTGTAAACGGTTTAATCCGCGAACGTGCGCACCGTACGATCCTGCTTCTCTGCGGAAACAAGGCGTGTAAGCGGTGTTGCAAATTGGCAGTTCGCTTTCGTTTAAAATAACATCGCGGTACAAATTGGTTACCGGAACTTCGGCAGTTGGTATCAAATATAAATCGTCTGCAACGGCATGATACATTTGTCCTTCTTTATCTGGCAACTGACCCGTACCGTAACCAGATGCTTCGTTAATTAAATGCGGAACCTGTACTTCGTTATAACCTGCATTGGTATTTTTATCTAAAAAATAACTGATTAGGGCACGTTGTAATTTGGCACCTTTTCCTTTATAAACCGGGAAACCTGCACCCGTAATTTTTGCACCTAATTCAAAATCGATGATATCGTATTTTTTTGCCAATTCCCAATGTGGTAAAGATCCTTCTGCCAAAACAGGAATTTCACCTTGTTCAAAAACCGTTAGGTTATCTTCAGGAGTTTTTCCTTCAGGAACAATAGCTGCGGGCGTATTTGGTATTTGGTACAACTGGTGTGTAAGCTCGTCTGTAAAAATATTTAAACGCTCTTTTAAATCGGCGGTTTTATCTTTAAGCTTTGCTGTTTTTTCTTTTAAGATTTCGGCTTTAGATTTTTCGCCGTTACGCATTAAATCACCAATTTCTTTGGATAGCTTGTTCGATTCTGCCAAGATGTTGTCTAATTCAACCTGTGTTGCTCTGCGTTGCTCGTCTAAGTCTATAACTTTCTGAATCATTTCAGTAGCATCAAGATTTCTTTTTGCAAGGGCTTTTACCACTTGTTCCTGATTTTCTCTAATGTAAGCTATCTGTAACATAAATAAATAATTGTTAAACGGCAAATTTACATAAATTCTTTGTGAATAGGTAACTATTGCGTTAATAATTCTTTGGTTTCAATGTGGTTGAACTTCAAAGAAATAATAGTATTTTTACGCAAATTAGTATCTTTATGAAAAGAGCATTTTTTGTTCTGGCTTGCGGTTTGTTCACGCTGTCTTCGGTGGCACAGATCTCGGCTAATACACAAGACGAATACCGTTTGTACGAAAAGCAGGCGGCAGAAAAACGTTTGGCATTCAAACAGAATTCCAATACGTTTAACTACGATGTAAAACATCAGAAACTGGAACTAAATGTAGATCCATCTCAATATTATATAAGCGGAACGGTTACCACGCAGTTTGTACCTAACCAGAATTTGCAGACTATTGTTTTCGATTTAAGCCATGAACTTACCGTTAGCGCAGTTACACAAGGTTCACAGTCGGCAACGTTTATGCAGGCAAATAACGAATTGGTAATACAGCTTCCACAAGCAGTCGCATCTGGTACGCAGGGCGAAGTAAAAATAACTTATGCAGGCACACCACCAAGTGACAACGAAGCTTTTACGCAGAGTTATCATAATAACACGCCGATAATTTGGACATTGTCTGAGCCTTTCGGAGCAAAAGATTGGTGGCCTTGCAAGCAATCATTAAATGATAAGGTTGATGCCATTGATATTTACCTTACCGCACCGGTGGCAATGGTTTCGGTTGCTAATGGAGTAGAACAATCGCAGGTTACAAATCCCGACGGTACAAAAACAACCCATTTTAAACACAATTTCCCAATTCCGGCGTATTTAGTAGCCATTGCAGTTACCGATTATCAGATTTATAACCAAACGGCAGGTACGGCACCGAATACTTTTCCGGTGGTAAATTATCTGTATCCCGAAAACTATAATTCAAGCGTGAGTCAGCTGGCGGTTACCTTGCCAATTATGGATGTTTTTGAAGAGTTGTTTGGAACGTATCCGTATCATACCGAAAAATATGGTCATGCTGAATTTGGCTGGGGTGGAGGAATGGAACATACCACCGTTTCTTTTATGGGTGGATTTTCCCGCGGATTGATCGCTCACGAATTGGCTCATCATTGGTTTGGAAACAAGGTTACCTGCGGAAGCTGGAAAGATATCTGGATTAACGAAGGTTTTGCTGAATACATGGCAGGTTTGGTTGTGGAACATTTAGATGGACAAAATCAATTTGTGAATTGGAAAGGTGGAAAAATCAACAGTATTACATCGGCACCGGCAGGAAATGTATATTTAACCGATGCCCAAGCGTTGGATTCTAACCGAATTTTCAGCAGCCGATTAACCTACAATAAAGGTTCTATGGTGGTGCACATGTTGCGCTATGTTTTAGGCGATGAGGATTTTTACCAAGGAATGCGCAATTTCTTGAACGATCCGGCAATTGCTTATAATTATGCCGTTACTACTCAGGTAAAACAGCATCTGGAAGCCGCATCGGGCAAAGATCTTACCGAATTCTTCAACGATTGGATTTATGGCGAAGGATATCCTTCGTACCAGGTAAATGCAGAAGTTGTGTCGGCAACGCAGACAAAAATCACACTATCGCAAACTTCATCTCATGCAGGGGTATCGTTTTTCGAAATGCCGGTTACTTTGCGTTTAACAGGCAGTAACGGACAAACAGAAAACGTAGTATTACAGCATACGCAGAACAATCAGCAGTTTGTTGTGGATACCAATGTGGGAACGGTAAGCGGAATCGAAATAAACCCTTTTAACGATATTGTAAGTAAAGACAATCAGGTAACTTTTAAGGAAGTTTCAAACCCTGTGGCAGAAGAATTAAAAGTGTTTCCAAACCCAACAGAAACAACTTTTCAGGTAGAAATCCCTCAAAAAATGAAGGTTGATGCCATGAATCTTTACAACGTAAGTGGAAAATTGGTGGCGCAAAACATCAGCAATCCGTATCCGTCAGAACAATTGGCAAGCGGTATGTATGTGCTGGAAATTAAAACAGCCGAGAAAACCTATCATAAAAAAATTATAAAAAATTAAAATGAACCTGTTGTTTGCCAAATAGTAACCTTAAAATAGTACATTTGTGCAACACAAAATGAAAGTATTGTAATTAATGGACGTATTAGTTAAGTTATCGCAGTTTTTATTAAGTTTATCTTTATTAATTGTATTGCACGAGTTGGGGCACTTTATCCCGGCGAAATTATTTAAAACACGAGTAGAAAAGTTCTATCTTTTCTTCGATATAAAATTCTCATTATTCAAAAAGAAGATCGGCGAAACCGTTTACGGAATCGGTTGGTTGCCATTGGGCGGTTATGTGAAAATTGCCGGAATGATCGATGAAAGCATGGATACCGACCAATTGAAACAAGAACCACAACCGTGGGAATTCCGTTCAAAACCGGCATGGCAGCGTTTAATTATTATGTTAGGCGGGGTAACCGTAAACTTTATACTGGCATTTGTTATTTACATTGGCATGACTTGGTATTATGGTGACAGATACGTAGCGAACGACAGTTTAAAATACGGTGTATGGGTACAGTCATCGGCATTGGAAAAAGCAGGTTTACAGTCGGGTGATAAGGTTGTAACTGTAGATGGCGAGCATTTGCAGCGTGCAAACGAACTGCCATATAAAATAATGATGGCTAAAAATATTGTGGTAAACAGAAACGGAACCAATGTTTCTGTTGATTTGCCTGTTGATATTTTAGACCAGTTAAACAGTGCAAAAGAAGGCGTTGTTTCGCCACGTATTCCTGTGATTATTTCAGAAATTCCCGACGATTCGCAAAATAAAGATGCGCTAAAAATTGGCGATTTTATTGTTGGAATTAATGATGTTAAGATAGAATTTGCCGACGAAATAAAACCTGTTTTATTACAATACAAAAACCAAACAGTAAATGCAGTTGTAAAAAGAAACGAAAAAGAAGAAATTATACCGGTAAAGATTAATGCCGAAGGTAAATTGGGAATTGCTTTTGCAACCCGTTTAAAGGAAGCTGATGTACAAAAATTGGGATTATATACCGTTACGCATGATAAATACTCGTTTGCTGAAGCTTTTCCTGTAGGAATTGACAAAGGTGTAAATAAATTAAAAGATTACGGACAGCAATTAAAGAAAATTGTAAATCCTGATACTGGCGCTTATAAAGGCGTTGGAGGATTTAAAGCTATTTACGATGTTTTTCCTAATACTTGGAGTTGGGAATACTTTTGGGAAATAACCGCATTTTTATCGATTATGTTAGGGGTAATGAATTTGTTGCCGATTCCTGCGTTAGATGGCGGTCACGTATTGTTCTTATTATACGAAATGATTTCGGGCAGAAAACCAAGCGATAAGTTCTTGGAATATGCACAAACAGTTGGTTTTGTTATACTTATTGCTTTATTGTTGTTCGCCAACGGAAACGATATATTCAAAGCCTTAACAGGCAAGTAAAAAAAATAACGATTTTTTAAAAAAGGTGTTTGCAAAAAGGAAAAATCGTTCTATATTTGCATCGCAATAAAGGTAACACACCTTCCTCCTTAGCTCAGTTGGTTAGAGCATCTGACTGTTAATCAGAGGGTCCTT
>CAMLFV010000045.1 GCA_946479395.1 uncultured Flavobacterium sp.
GTGGGTAAGAATTAAAAAATCGTCGCTAATTTGTGCGTATAAAATTAATCGGGCTCTGCGTAAATTAAAGTTTGTTTTACTTTGATCTTCGGCAACACTGTTATTATGTGATGCCTGAACCTGCGCCCAAGTTATCAGCCTGAAATAGCTGCTTCCTTCCTCGTTAAGTTTCACTTTTAAACCACCGTTGTAATCAGGAGCCGCTTGCGAAAACATTTGAGAAGAAAATAAAGCTAGGGCAAATCCTAATAAAATCTTTCTTTTCATAATAAAAAGTTTATACTGTTGTTAGTTTGTTTTGTGTGCAGTACGAACTTCTTGTTTTTTTTAGATTTGATAAAAAATAGTATATATATCTGTTAAATTTATATATTAATCTTTAAAACGCTCCCATTTTATCAGCATAAACTTATCACCCAATTCGGTTACAATTACTCCTGAACCTTTCACATTTTTAGGATCACTGAAATACTTACTTAATTCACTGGAATTTAATATTTTATAAGTAGGGTGGTATTCTGAATTATACGGACGTTTTATGTTGTATTTCTTTACCCAGTTCATAATTGTAACGTGTGAAATACCTAAAATACGCTCTATTTCACGATACGTTAAACCTTCTAAATACAATTGCAAGGCTTTGTTCACATAATAATCATCAATCTGCTTTCCAAGCTTGTTAACCGTGAAAAAATAGTTACACTTTTTACACTTAAAACGCTGACGTTCGTTAACAATACCAGCCTTTACAAAACTATTTGAACCACAATTTGGACATGTACTTTGTTTCATATATATTATTTTAGCATAAATATAGTAAATTAGCGCAATATATAAAAACCAACTAAAAATTATTTACAAAAACAAAACTAAAAAAACATATAATATAAATATTTTAATGTTTTTTTAAATTTATATCAATAAAAATTGACTAGTGACTAACTGTGGTAGTATTTTAAAAATATATAGATAGCGATAGATTTTAAATCTACCAATATTGAAACCAAATGAAATTTTTCTTATTACTATTTTAAAGTTAATCTATTTCTTTGCTAAAACCGTAAAAAAAGTACGGTTAACCATTTCGTTTGTTTTGCTGAAAACTTGTTCAATTTGTGAAATACTATTTAGAATTTTAAATTGATTTTTCTGTAGCAATTCTTCTGCATTTTTTAAACTGTAAAGCTTGAAGCCAAAATTTGTAAAAGGTAGCTTTTCCATGAACGATTTATCGGCAAATGTCAGAGCAAAAATACCATTTGGTTTTAAAACCCGATAAATTTCATTTAAAAGTAAATTTGGGTTCTGCCAGAAATAAAGCGTGTTGACAGTGAAAATCTTATCGAAGCTTTCTTCATTAAAAGGAATTTCAGTTCCATTGTATAATTCAAATTCAGCCAAATTATTTTCAATATAATCTAGGTGTGATTTTATTGCTTCTTGGTGCATCAATTCAGAAATTTCTATTCCAAAATACTTTAAATTCTCCACTTGATTCATTAAAAAAGGTAAATGTCCGCAATTGCCGTGACTTAATTCTAAAACAACATCATTCTTACTTAAATTTAAAGATGTAATGGCTTGTTAAGTCATGCCAATATTGGTTGTGTTCATCATGTTTGCAACTTCAATACCTATTTTACCTGTGGGATTTCCTAATTGTTTTGCTAATTCTTTTAAATCATCTTTCATAAAAAAACGTTTGGTTTAAAGTTATTGATAATTTCAATTTTGTGTTTGCACTATTTCTAAAAAGTCTTGTTTAATTATTAAAAAACATAATAGATTATGACCAAAAATTCTAAGTATTTAAAAAAAAATTCCAATGAAATTAAGCTATATAGTGTAAGAAATTTGTGAGTTTTAATAATTTTTTATTTTTTTATCAAATTTAATACTCAGATTCTTATTTTATAAAAAAGAGTTTTAACAGAATTTTTTGGAAATTTACAATCTCATAGAGACAATATTTAAGTTATAGGTAATGAAGATTTTCAATTATTATTTTTAAGATATGGTTCGTTTTTTGTGCTGCTATAATTAAAGTTACACTATTTTATGAAAAAAATCCTTTTGATTTTTTTACAAAATGTCTAAATTTTACTTAAGATTTACACGGCAGTTATTCTGATATAACTGAAAAACATATTTTAAAACAAGTGCTAGTAAAATCACAAATAAATATAGGATAGTTATGTTGTATACTTAATTGAAAATGAGGTAGATATTATTACACTAATTATTTGGGCATAATTCCATTAAAATCACGTAGGGTTATAGTTAAGAATTAGATTTTTCAAAAGCGTATATCAAAAGTTCAATAGTTTTTTATAATTATTTCATAAAAGCAAATACTCCACAACAAAATACCAACCGGCAATGGTTATAAACGATAGCGGAATGCCGTACCCCACCATCATATTACTTAATTCGGGTTTTAATCCGTGGGTTGATGCCAATATGGCTCCGGTGATCATGGGTGCCATAGCTGCTTCAATAATGCAAACTTTGGTTGCTAAATCGGTTTTTCCAAATAAAAAATAAAACAAAGCTAAAATCACAAATGGCAGTACAATCAACTGGAATGACAATCCTAATATTAAAAACTTAAAGTGCTTGCCGTAGGTTTTAAATTTTAGTTGATATCCTACCGAAATTAATGCAACGGGAGATATTGTTGCCGATAATTGCTTAAATGTAGTACTTAATGCTTCGGGAAAATCAACTTTCAATAAAACCATTGCTAAGCCTACCAAAAATGCCAATAAAGGAGGGAAGCGGAACATTTTTTTTAGGATCGATTCGCTTGTTCCTTTTTGGTTGGAATACATGGTTGCTACCAAAACACCAACGGTTGAAAGTACCACGAATGTTCCCGGTAGATCTACGATAATTAAGGTGTTTAAACCTTCGTCTCCATACAAAGCCTGAATGATGGGTATTCCTACAAATGACGTGTTTCCTAAACCTGCAGTAATAATTAAACAACCGGTAAGTTTTTTAGACCAATTATAGACCTTTCCTAAAAAATTAAAAAGTACAAACGACAGTCCAAAGGCAATCCAAGCTACCGATGCCGGTAAAAGTAAATCCCAGCTTAACTTTATTTTGGGTAGATAGTGCAAGGCCATTGCCGGCAATGCTACAAATAATATGTATTGATTTAGTACGGTTGCGGTGTTTTTTGGAAAATTTTTTACGCGTTGTATAGCGATACCAATAAACAAACAAAGAAAAAGCAGAATGATACTTGACATAGTTTTTTAATCAATAAAAAACCGAAAGAACATCTTTCGGTTAGGTTTTTATTTAGATACAGGTGTTCCGTATAAATCAAATTCGGTTGCATCGTAGATTTCAACATCTACAAATTCGCCTGTTTTTAAGTAGTGTTTTGATGCGTCAATTAATACTTCGTTATCAACATCGGGTGAATCAAATTCGGTTCTAGCAATAAAATTGTTTCCTTCTTTTCTATCGATAATACAACGGAATGTTTTACCAATTTTCTCTTGATTCAAATCCCACGAAATCTGAGCCTGAATGTCCATGATTTCGTTTGCACGATCTTGTTTAACATCCGCCGGAACATCGTCTTCTAACAAATAAGCGTGCGTGTTTTCTTCGTGTGAGTACGTAAAACAACCTAAACGTTCAAAACGCATTTCTTTTACCCAGTTTTTAAGGATTTCGAAATCTTCTTGGGTTTCACCAGGATATCCCACAATTAAAGTAGTGCGAATGGTAATTCCTGGAACTGCTGCTCTGAAATCTTTTAAAAGTTGCGTAGTTTTTGCATAAGTTGTTCCGCGACGCATTGATTTTAAAACGTTGTCTGCAATGTGCTGTAACGGAATATCGATATAATTACAAATTTTAGGCTCACGCTTCATCAACTCTAAAACGTCCATTGGAAAACCGGTAGGGAAGGCGTAGTGCAAACGAATCCATTCAATTCCTTCAACTTTTACAAGGTTTTCAAGCAATTCTGCAAGATTGCGTTTTTTGTATATATCCAACCCGTAATATGTTAAATCTTGCGCAATTAAAATTAATTCTTTTACACCGTCTTTTGCTAAATTTTCTGCTTCTTTAACCAATTTTTCAATTGGTTGCGATGCATGTTTTCCACGCATTAAAGGTATTGCACAAAACGAACACGGACGATCGCATCCTTCAGAAATCTTTAAATAAGCGTAATTTTTAGGAGTTGTAGTTAAACGTTCGCCCAATAATTCGTGTTTATAATCGGCACCTAATGCTTTTAAAAGTAAAGGTAATTCGGTTGTTCCAAAATATTGATCCACGTCTGGAATCTCAGCTTCTAAATCGGGCTTGTATCGTTCAGATAAACATCCGGTTACAAAAATCTTATCAACTAAACCTTGCTCTTTTCTGTCAACATAATCTAAAATCGTGTTTACAGATTCTTCTTTTGCATTATTTATAAAACCACAAGTGTTAATTACCACGATATTTGCTTCGTTATTAGTAGCTTCGTGTGTAACATCTTTACCGCTTGCCTTTAACTGTCCCATTAAAACTTCACTGTCGTAAACATTTTTAGAACACCCAAGGGTAACAACGTTGATTTTATTTTTCTTTAAAGATTTAGTTCTCATAGATTTAAAATTGAGGATGCAAAATTACGTTTTTAATTTCTATTAAAACGTTAATTACAGTTTAAAAATACCGCCTACCGCAAATATCCCCTGATTAAAAGTAAAATGATGCGATGCGTAGGCATCATTGTTCAAGATAATCGGAGCTTTTGTAATATCGATATAACCAAATTTCCATTCATACTGAATAAAAAAGTGCTTATAAAAGGTAGCATTTACACCTGCTTTTGCAGAAACTCCCCAGCCGGCAACTTTAAAATCATCGTGACGTTCACGACCTAAAACGGTGGCGTTTGTTTTCGGGTATAAAACTCCTGCGCCAACACCAACCAATCCGTTAAACTGAATTTTATCGGTATTGGTAATGCCTAAATATTTAGAGAAATCTTTGTGGCGTGCAATTTCTGCATTTACATAATTTAAACCGTCGGTATGTTCAAACATTAAAAAATCTTCGGTCAATTTGGTTTTCCCGTTTGGAAGCAACTCTCCATAAGTACCTTCGTTCGGATAAGTACCAGTAACATTAGCTTCTTGGTTTTGAGTCATTACATATTTCATGTGATCTACCCCAATAGAAACACTGTAATTATCTGAGATGAAGTATCCCACACGCAAATTAGTCTGCGGAATGGTCATTTTTGTAGGATTGATGTAATCTACGTGCCAGCCTTTTGGTTTGTCGTGTGCAGTGGCATCTTTCACGGTAAAATCAAAATCGTCTCCTTTAAAATGAATGTCAGAATTTGAATAAAAACCGCGGTTTCCGCCCCAGTAAACAAATATTTTTCCTTTGTTGGTTGATGTATAAGGGTTTGTGGTAACTTCCTGCCCGAAAGAACGCACATTAATAAGAGTTAAACTGCTTAAAAAAAGCAGTTTGTGTAGCGTTTTCATTATTACTAAATTTTGCATGCAAAGATATTATAAAAAAAGTCCTTACTGTGTGGAAGTAAGGACTTTATTTTATGGATATCTACTTTTTAAAAACTCGCCGTATAGGTTAAACTGATGTTGTGGTTTTTAGATTGAATATATGCAACACCGTTTGTACCTGAACTAATGATGTTTTGTTGTGAATCTTGTTGCCAGAACTGATAACCCAAATCAATACGCGATGCACCAAAACTATACCCCAAACCACCACTGTAGCTTGTTAAATCACCAATAATTTGTTTGTTTTTGTATGGACTATCGGCAAAGCGGTAACCTGCACGTAAACTAACTCGGTCAATACGGTATTCACCACCAATTCTAAATTCGTTGGTTGCTGTCATCATGTTTTGGTAGTAATTGTTTGTGCTGCTGTAATTGGCGCCGCTTGCACTGTACTCGGTAGTGCTGTAATCTTTACGGATATAATCGACACTTAATAAGCCTTTGGTACCGAAAACATAAGCCAAACTTCCAGAAATTGATCCCGGATTTTTAACCGAATATTTGTTATACAAGGTTATAAGGTTAGGGTTGATGTTGTAGTTTTGAACAGCTCCGTTTTGTAAAATGTTGGTTTGAAGACTTTGCGAAAATTCATCTTGCAGACTCATCCATGTTGGTGATTGATACGATGCTCCGATTCTTAATTCTTCGGTTGCTTTAAAAATTCCACCTACGTTAAACGAAAAACCTGATCCGTAAGTATATGTTTGGTTATTGAATAATAATTTCTGATATCCATCTGTACCTGGCGATCTATTTTCTTCATAAATTGCCGATGATGTTAGATAATCAATAAAATGCACATTTAAATTCGCTCCTAAATACAGTTTTTTATTGATGTCAAAACCAACATTACCTGTCAGCTGATTATTAAAACCGGTTACATACGTTTCGTTTTCCTGATAAAAACTGCTTCCAGCACCATTAAGAGTGTAGTTTGTACCGTTATCATTAATTAAATAACCTTGATACGCCAGCATTGCTTGTTGTGCAGAAAAACCGTTTTGAATGCTATTTAGATAGTCATATAAATCAGTAATTGATTCGCCCTCTCTGGTTTGAACATAATCTAAAGGAATGCTTCCGCCGTTATTTCCAAAATTTGCATGATCTAAAAAGTAGTTAGTAACCGATTCATTGCTCATTCCGCTGCTGAAATATCGATCATTAAAACGTGCATTAGAATTATAACTTAAACCAATGGTTACTTTTTTAAGTGCCTTATCCTGATTTTTAGAATCGATCACAAACACGGCTCCGAAATTAGACAGATTCAAATCACTTTCTTTTGCGGTAGATGATGATCCGTTAAAAAGAGAATTGTTTTTTTGAATCTGAACATTTCCCGTAAAACTGAAATTGTTGTAATTGAACAATGCCGATCCCGCCGGGTTGATCTGCAAAGCTGAAACATCGCCACCTAAAGCTCCAAAGGCTCCACCCATGGCGTTAAATCGAGCCGACCCGTTTACTTGTTGTGTACCAATTCTAACAGCATCCGCAGGGTTAAATTCTTGTGCTTGAGTTTGTAGAAATCCACAAACAGCAAGCACTGGTAAATATATTTTTTTCATACTGTATCGTTAAATCTTAGAAAATAGTTATCGAAAATTATCTTCTTCCGCCGCCGCCAGAACGCATTCCACCGCCCATACTTCCGCCACCACGAGATCCTCCAAAACTTCCACCACTGTTCATTCTGGTGTTAGACGATGGTGTGTAGGTTGGTCTGTTCATGCTTCTATTCGTGTTTCTGTCCATACGCGTATTGGTATTGGTGCGTGTATTGGTGTTGAATCGGTTGTTTCTAATAGTTCGGTTATCGTCAAAAGAAGTTGTGCGGGTGTTACGCATCATTTGCTGATTGGTCGATATTCTGGTTAAAGACGAATTGGCTCTTGCAAAAGTTCTATTGGTAGCATTTAGGTTCCTGCTGCTGTTTAAAGACGACCCTCTTAAGCTGCGGGTATTATTGGCAACCATACGGTTTCCGTTAGCTGCAGCCATTTGGCGCGATGTTAACGAACGGTAACTGTTGCTTCTAGAAATGTTTCGGTAACCGTTGTAACCCCAACCCCAGCCGTAGTAAGGGTAACCCCAGCCGCCCCAGCCATAGTAAGGATAGCCCCAGCCACCCCAGCCGCCGCCCCAGCCCCAGCCAAAGCCGTAACCAAATCCCATGCCCCAGCCCCAATTATTCCAACCCCAATACGGGTAACCCCAGCCCCAGTTGTCATAATTGTAAACTAATTGCGTTTCAGATGTAGTATCGCCCCAACCGCCGTTTTGTTGGTTGTAGTTTGATGTATAATTGTCAACATCGGTAAAATAAGCATCTGTTTCTTCTGCTTTCTCCTTGAAGTATTCCTGATAGTAAGCGCCATTTTCATGTGTATCCTCTACAACAATCTTGCTGTTGTTGTAAATTCCGTCAACATCGTAAGGCTTTTGGTTCAAGCTCGAACAAGCAGTAAGAAGCAATCCCGAAGATGTTACAAGGCAAAAACGTATTAAATTCGATCTCTTAAAGATATTAGGTAGCATATTTAAAGTTTTTATTGTTGAACATTACAAATTTAAGTAGATTTGTACCAAATAATTTGTTAATATTATCTAATCAAAATATATACCAATATACTAAAAATGAGTAAGAATATTACTACAAGAGCAGAAGATTATTCAAAATGGTATAACGAACTGGTTGTAAAAGCCGATTTGGCAGAGAATTCAGGAGTTCGTGGCTGTATGGTTATTAAGCCTTACGGATACGCCATTTGGGAAAAATTACAAGGAGAATTAGACCGTCGTTTCAAAGAAACAGGTCACAGCAATGCGTATTTCCCCTTGTTTGTGCCGAAAAGTTTGTTCGAAGCTGAAGAAAAAAATGCCGAAGGTTTTGCAAAAGAATGTGCAATTGTAACACATTACCGTTTAAAGAACGATCCGGATAATCCTGGGAAATTAATGGTGGATCCAGATGCAAAATTGGAAGAAGAATTAATTGTTCGTCCAACATCCGAAGCAATTATTTGGAGTACCTATAAAGGTTGGATTCAATCATACCGTGATTTACCAATTTTAATCAATCAATGGGCTAATGTGGTACGTTGGGAAATGCGTACCCGTTTGTTTTTGCGTACTGCCGAGTTTTTATGGCAGGAAGGACACACAGCACACGCAACCAAAGAAGAGGCAATTGCAGAAACAAAACAAATGCAGGATGTGTATGTTGATGTGGTTGAAAACATTATGGGGATACCTGTTATTAAAGGATATAAAACCGAAACCGAGCGTTTTGCTGGTGCCGATGATACCTATACTATTGAAGCATTGATGCAAGATGGTAAAGCGTTGCAGGCAGGAACATCGCACTTTTTAGGTCAGAATTTTGCCAAGGCATTCGATGTGAAATTTACTAATAAAGAAGGTAAACAAGAATATGTTTGGGCAACTTCATGGGGTGTTTCAACCCGATTAATGGGTGCTTTAATTATGACGCATTCTGATGATAACGGATTAGTACTTCCTCCAAAATTAGCTCCGATTCAAGTGGTGATTGTTCCAATTTATAAAAACGAAGAGCAGTTACAGCAAATAGGCGATAAAGCAGATGAATTGATTGCT
The DNA here is from genome assembly GCA_946479395.1 of uncultured Flavobacterium sp. The sequence goes on from CAMLFV010000045.1 coordinate 9,186, forward strand.
GAATTTAAAAAGAAAGGAATTTCTGTAAAATACGACGATCGTGATACACAGAAACCTGGTTTTAAATTTGCAGAATGGGAATTAAAAGGTGTGCCGGTGCGCATTGCCATTGGTCCGAAAGATTTAGAAAACGGAACATTTGAAGTTGCCCGTCGCGATTTATTATCGAAAGAAGTAGTTGCAGAAGGCGTTGTGATTGATCATATTGAAAATTTACTGAACGATATTCAGGAAAATTTATTCACCAAAGCAATTAACCACCGAGCAGAACATACTACCGAAGTAAACTCGTTCGAAGAATTTAAGGAAGTTTTGGAAACCAAAGGAGGATTTATATTGGCACATTGGGATGGAACTCCGGAAACCGAAGAAAAAATTAAAGACTTAACAAAAGCAACCATTCGCTGTATTCCTATGGATCAGCCAGATGAAGAAGGTGTTTGTGTACTTACAGGCAAACCTTCAACCAAAAGAGTAATGTTTGCAAAAGCATATTAAAATATAAAATGCCGTTCGTAAGAGCGGCATTTTTTTATAAAAAAGATTGTAAAGCCAGTTTGTACGATTGCAAACCAAAACCACCGATTGTTCCTTTTGCAACAGGCGAAATATAAGATCGATGTCTAAAATCTTCTCTTTTAAATACATTACTTATATGTACTTCTATAACAGGTGTTTCAATAGCACTAATAGCATCTGCAATAGCAATAGAAGTATGAGTATATGCTCCAGCATTTAAAATAATACCGTCAAAATCAAATCCTAATTCGTGAATTTTATCGATAATAGCACCTTCATGATTACTTTGAAAGTAAATCAGATCGATCGTTTTAAATTCCTTTTGTAATGATTTAAAATACGCTTCAAAAGTTTCATTACCGTAAACTTCGGGTTCTCTTTTTCCTAATAAATTTAGGTTTGGTCCGTTTATAATGGCTATTTTCATTAGCAAACTGATATATTATTCCCGTAAAAGTATCAAAAAAATATTAATGGTTGCAATGGTAGGTTTTATTTTAATTTATTGTTTTATAAAGGTTTGATGTATAATTCATTGAAATTATCAACAATTGATTTCTTTAAGAAATTAACATCATTGTTTTAAAAAATTGTTAAAACAATAGGTCTGTAAATTATTGATTTCGTAAATTTGCTCTATAAAAAATAAAAGAAATGAAAAAGATTTTATTATCATTAGCTGTGTTGGCAACGGGAGTAGCTGCACAAGCACAAGAAGATTCATTTGCCTTTAAACAAGGTGATATTCTATTAGAAGGTAGTTTACAAGCGAACACACAAGATGACAGAGCGGAAACTATAAGAAGATCTAACTTTAACTTTACACCAAAAGCAGGTTATTTTGTAACAGATAAATTTGCTGTAGGTTTAGGTTTAAACATTGGTGCTTCTAATGTAGAAGACTATAATGATGTGAATAGTAATTATGAGGAAGAAAAATTTAGCACGGTAGGTTTTGAAATATTTGGTCGTTACTACATTGCAGACATGAAAAGATTTCAACCTTATGCTGAGTTAGGAATTGGTTACGATTCATCTAAAAGAGAAACAATTATTGTTGAAGAAGGTGTAACAGTTAATAGAGAATTACCAAAATACAACGATTTTGGTGTTAATGCAACGTTAGGTTTTAATTATTTTGTAACTCCTAAAATAGCAGTAAACTTTGCTTTAAGTAACTTAATAGGCTTTAATTCAGGTAAATCTGATGCGCCTAATTCAAAAGCTACAACCGATTTTTATGCTAATATCAACAACTTTAATAACTTTTTTGATACAGCAACATTCGGTTTAACATTTAAATTGTAATAAATTTAAAAGAATTTTAATAAAAATTTAAGAGCCTTTCATTTTTGAAAGGCTTTTTTTATATCTTTAAGGCTTAAAATATTTTTAAAGCTGAACTAATGAAGAAAATATTACTGTCAATCGCTTTTTTAGGGTTGTTAACAACAAATAGTTTCGCACAACGCAATCATAGAAATCTAATAGAAACCGGAATTAAGGTTGGTGGAAACATGTCTAGATTAACAGGCGGTAACACTCAAGATTTTAAACCGGGAGTGCAGATTGGCGGAACAATTGAAGTTCCTCTGTCATTCTATAAAAAATTTGCTGTTCAGGCAGAACTTCAATATTCCGTTCAAGGATATAAAGGTGCCGAATATGACCAGTTAGATATCGTAACAGGAAAAGCAATAGAAACTAAGAAATTAGAAGATGTTACAATGCATTACATGTATTTGCCAATTACCTTTAAGTATTATGCAAGTAAGAATTTTTCTATTGAATTCGGGGGACAAGTAGGTTATATGTTAGATGCAAAAGGACAGTTTGATGCTAATAAATACAACACGGCTCGTGAATACTTATACCTTACAGATCCACGTTATACAGCTTCATTTTCACAATTAGACCAAGCTTTGTTTGAAGCAGGTTACCGCAGTAAAGATCCTGACGATTTTTATGAAAAATTAGATTACGGTATTACCGGTGGTTTCACATACTACATGCAAAGCGGGGTATTTTTAAATTTCCGTTATTACATGGGGTTACAAGACGTTTATAAAAAGGATAATGATTACCGTAAATTTACCATTCCTGATGCTGGTGAAGAATTACAGCGCGAAATAGATTATATGAACAACAACTTAAAATTTGCACCAATGACTAACACATCGGTACAACTTTCTGTAGGTTACAAATTCTAATTTGGCACGCTTTTGGTATGATACTTTTTAAAAATAGAAGTATTATGAAAAAAGTAATTTTAGCAGCATTTGTGTTGGGCTCAACAACAATTGCATTTGCACAGCAACAAGTAAAATTTGGTCCGAAAGCAGGGGTGAACTTTGCTAATTTATCGGGAGTTGACAACGCCGAAATGAAAACGGGTTTTCATGTGGGTGCGGTTGCAGAAATTAAGTTTAACGAAAAATTTTCAATTCAGCCCGAAGTTGTTTATTCGGCACAGGGAGCAAAAAATACAGCCACAGTACCTGTTTTAGGTGAGGTGAAGTCAACTTGGAATAACGATTACATCAACATTCCTATTATGGCAAAGTATTATATTGTTGATGGTTTTTCTGTCGAAGCTGGACCACAACTTGGTTTTTTAGTGAAATCTGAAGCAAAGATTGAAAACGGAAACAGCTCGGTAAAAGATGATACCAAAGATGACTTTAAATCTACCGATTTTGGTTTAGGATTTGGTTTGGCATACGATTTACCTGTTGGTATGTTTGTAAATGCACGCTACAATTTGGGATTGTCTGATATCAGAAACAACACCAGTTCAGGCGATGCTATTAAAAATAACGTGATACAAGTTGGTATCGGTTATAAATTTGATTAGTAATTTAGAATATAGTATTTTTAAACCACCATTAAATGGTGGTTTTTTATGGATAATTATATTGAACAGTTTACCTATTATTTAAAGTTAGAACGCGGCGTAGCAGAAAATACGTTGGTAAATTATCTGTACGATTTGGAAAAGCTGCAACAGTTTTTGGGAACAGATGTGGATTTTATACATGTAGAAGAAAGCGATGTAAGAAATTTCATCTATTTCATTGCAGATTTTCTTGCACCATCTACTCAAGCACGTATTCTTTCTAGTTTAAATCATTTCTATAATTTTTTAATCCTACAAAATGTAATAGAAAATAATCCGGTTACATTTATAGAATTACCCCGCCAAACTCGAAAATTGCCCGTGGTTCTTTCGGTTGATGAAATTGACTTGTTGCAAAGTTCAATAAATTTTGATAAAGAGGAAGGTATTAGGAACGATGCCATCATAGAAACAATGTATTCTTGCGGTCTGCGTGTATCTGAAGTTATTGGTTTAAAATTGTCTGATTTATATTTTGACGAAGGTTTTATAAAGGTTCTGGGGAAAGGATCCAAACAGCGTTTTGTTCCAATTGCATCTTCTGCTGTGAAAAAAATCAACAATTATATAAAAGAAAGTCGTTCAAAATTGAAAGCTAAATCTGAAGCCGAAGACATATTGTTTTTGAACCGACGTGGTGCACAACTAACCCGGGCAATGATTTTTACCATATTAAAAGATCTTACCAAAATTTCCGGACTTACCAAAAATGTTAGTCCACACACATTACGCCATTCATTTGCTACACATCTGCTTGAAAACGGAGCCGATCTGCGTTCCATTCAACTGATGTTGGGGCACGAATCTATCACAACCACTGAAGTGTATCTGCATTTAGATAAACAAAAATTAAAACAAGAAGTAGAAAAATTCCACCCTTGGAACAATAAATAACTTTTGAGATATTTAGTTTTTAGACATAATCGTCAGTTCGAGTAAAAATCTGAAAGATTTTGTATCGAGAACTTTTTAATAATAGAAAATATTTGTTTTCTATACAATATATAATCATCAATAAATTCACGGTAAATAGTCTATAAAATATGATACGTTTTCGTGTTTTTAACCTCTTTAATCACAAACATACTGTGCGTACTTTGAACTTCTTCCATCGTAGTAAGTTTCGATAACATAAACTCGCGGTAAGCTTCCATATCCTGTACACCAATCTTTAAAATATAATCGTATTCGCCGCTTACGTGAAAACATTCCAACACTTCTCGAATCTGATCTACCTTCTTTTCAAAACGTAAAATAGCGTCTTTAGAATGAGATTTTATCTTAACGTGCGCAATTGCCATAAAGCTTCTGTTGATCTTTTCCTTATTAATTATAGCAACATAATCGGTTATAATATTTTGCTTCTCTAACTTTTTTATACGTTCGTATACGGCTGTTGTAGAAAGATCTAACTGGTCGGCAAGCTCTTTTGTGGTTTGTTTACAGTTTTGCTGCAACATTTCTATAAGCTTATAGTCGGTTGTATCTAATTTCATGCTTTTGTTTTTTAAGTGATATTTTAAATTATTAGATTAATTATAATCAAATATAAATAATTTACAGATTTATTTTCTAATAAATCATATTTTTTTTGATGATATAAAAGCGACTGCTTATTTTTAATTATTAATCAATTATACTTTATAAACATGTTTAAACCAGCCGATAAAATTCAAGATTTACAGTTTTTTGGAGAATTTGGTGGCGTAAATCCATCGATTTCAGATTCTTCTACCTATACCTTTCTATCTGCAAAAAGTATGTTCGATACTTTTGAAGGAAATACCGACGGATGCTATTTGTACAGCCGTCACAGTTCACCGTCAAACCTATATTTAAGCGCGGCATTGGCACAGCTAGAAAATACCGAATCGGCAAACGTAACCGCATCGGGTATGGGGGCAATTACAGCAACGTTGATGCAATTGTGTAAACAAAACGACCACATTATTGCAAGCCGAACCATTTATGGCGGAACCTATGCGTTCTTAAAGAATTTTTTACCGCAGTTTGGCGTTCAGATCGATTTTGTGGATATTACCGATGTAAACAAAATACAGACCCTTATAAAACCCAACACCAAAGTTATTTACCTGGAAACGGTAAGCAATCCGTTGTTAGAAGTGGCAGATATTCCGGCTATTTCTAAAATAGGTAAGTCAAAAAATATAAAGGTAGTGGTAGATAATACTTTTTCACCTTTAAGTGTTACTCCTGCAAATTTGGGTGCCGATGTAGTGATTCACAGCTTAACGAAATATATTAACGGCAGCAGTGATACGGTTGGCGGCGTTGTTTGTGGTAGCAATGAATTCATAAACGACCTTAAAAATGTAAACGATGGTGCTTGTATGTTGTTGGGACCTACAATGGATAGTTTTAGATCTGCAAGTATCCTGAAAAATATGCGTACGTTGCATTTGCGAATGAAACAGCACAGTGAAAATGCCTTATATCTTGCAGAAGCTTTTAATGAAATCGGAATTAAAACGGTGTATCCAGGTTTAAAAAATCATCTGTCGCACGAAGTTTTCAAATCAATGTATAACAGCGAATTTGGTTTTGGCGGAATGTTAACGATTGATGTTGGATCGCTTGAAAAAGCCAACGCCGTTATGGAATTAATGCAGGAACGAAACATTGGTTATTTGGCAGTTAGTCTTGGTTTTTACAAAACATTGTTTAGCGCACCGGGAACTTCCACATCATCTGAAATTCCTGCCGATGAACAAAAAGAAATGGGCTTGTCAGATGGATTAATCCGTTTCTCGATAGGTTTAGACAACGATATTAAACGAACTTTCGAACAAATGAAAGATTGTTTAAAAGAATTGAATATTATTTAATTCGTGAGTAAATTTTTTTAACAGCTAATATTAAAAATCGGAAAGGCAAATCTTTCCGATTTTTTCGTTTATAGCCTTTTTTATTATAAATTAAAATAAATTATGTAAATAATATTGTTAAATTTATAGCTTATAAATAATAACCAAATAAAATATACAGTTTGTCACTTCGCAGGAGTCTTTAAACAAATCAACAATTAAACAATATAACTATGAAAAATAAATTACACACAATATCATGTCATACCAAACCGTCACTTCGAGTAGCGAAGCGTATCGAGAAGTCAAAATTCCCAAATTTTAAAATCCTTCTATTCTCCATTCTCTATTCTCTGTTCTCAATACCCACTACAGCCCAACCCTACCAATGG
>CAMLFV010000046.1 GCA_946479395.1 uncultured Flavobacterium sp.
CGATCAATAAACCGATGGTTCCTACCAAGATATTCGATAATCTGTATGAAGCAGAAAAGTTTGCAAAAATATATGTATGACATGATAAATTTCAACTGTACTGAAGAACGCTGGCGGAACTTTATAGACCATATCGCGGAGCTGGCAAAAGGCAATCTGAACAACCGCCTTGAAATAAAACACGTAAACGACCATCTGGAAACCGGAGAAGCAATGCTGAACTGGGTAACAGACGAATGGAAACAACGCGTGTTACAGATGACTTTTACAAAACCGAGCGAAGCTCAAAAGTTCATCAACCATTTTCATATTGTTCTGGATAAAGATCTAGTAATACAATCTGTTGATAAAAACTTCCTGACATACATGGGGATTGCGCAAGATGATTTCCTACTCAAAAGTCTAACAGAGTATATTAGGGAATCTGATCGTAAACCTTTTTTTAGGCATTTAAAAAAATTGGATCATCCCTATTCAACCAATACAAAAGCACCGACGATCGAAATAATGGAAATGAGATTTATGTACAGCGCAAAGCAACTGGTTCCCAATTACGGTTATATACTTAACCTTTTTCAGATCCAGATGGACCCGAAACACTTCAGAAAGGGGTTGGCTAAAGAACCAAAGGAGTTTGTGCGCTTCCAACAAAAAAAGATGTATCGCGACCGCGTAGCAGATGTAAAGAAGCACATAGACCACATGCCGTTAAAAGAAATACTGGTATTGGAAAACGTCTGCAAAAAATATATGGTTAACAAACTGCAGCTCAAAAAAGGATTCCGCGAACTTTATCAATCCAGTGCGTACGACTATTTTGTAAAAAGAAGGATGAATCATGCGCGTCTGCTAATAGAAACCAGTACTATTTCGCTAAAAGAAATAGGACAAATGGTGGGCTATGCACAATATTCCACTTTCAGCCAACAGTTTTACATTACTTACAAAATACGTCCTAAAGACTTAAGGAAGCAGAAAAGTGAAAACAGACCGTCTGAAACAGACAAATAATGTCTGCAAAGGCAAATTAAATTCTAAAAAATTTAAAATAATACCGATTTACTATGTAATAATACCGATCTACAAATTATTAATCATTTGAATTTCAGAATTTTACAATACAAACAAAAAGCATTTGTATCATGCATAAAATTCTATCATTCAGCAAACAGGCAGTAGTTTATTTCTTCATTATACTTTTTGTATATGCGGCAGTAAGCAAAGCAACTGACTTTGAAAACTTCCAGGTACAGGTAGCACAATCACCTTTACTTAGTGCTTTTGCAACTTTTATAGCTTACGCTACCGTCATTGGCGAATTGATTATTGCGATACTGTTATGTTTTTCAAGAACACAAAAGCTTGGACTTTACCTGTTTCTAGGAATGATGACTGCCTTTACCATATATATTTACCTGATATTGAACTACAGTCCGTTTGTTCCTTGTTCCTGCGGGGGTATCCTTGAAAAAATGGGATGGACGGAACACCTGTGGTTCAATGCTATTACTACAATAGTAGTAGCTGCGATCATACTGCACAACAATACAACCAAGACAACTATTCTATATACCATAGGAACCATAATAATAAGTTCAGCAGTTGTTGTACTACTCTTCATCACTTCAGAACACATAATGAAGAAAGAAAACCCTTTTGTAAGAAGGTTTATACCACACCATATAGACAAAGCAGAATATCTGGATCTGAATGTAAACTCCTATTACATCGCAGGGCTAACTAATGATTCCATTTATCTTGGAAATTATACCGCTCCTTTACTTGTGACTGCTTTGCCTGTTAATAATCTTGACGGTAAGGTAGAACATTTGATAAAATTGGATGAGACAGATCGGACATTCCGAAGTTTAACAATTTATGTCAATGAGGATTACTTCTTCGTAAGCGACGGTGCTACCCCAATTATATACAGAGGAAAAACAGGTAATTGGAAAGCTTTGAAATTCATGGAATCGAAAATATTCTTTTCAAAACTACAACCATTTACCAACGATTCCTTTTTATTCAGAAGTGAAAAAGCAGAAAACGGAGAAAATATATTGGGAAAAATAGCAGTGAATAATTCAACAACTTTTGAACTTTATGATAAAGCTTTAGAAAAGCAAATCGACGGGATATTTGATACCGACGGTCAGCTTGCAACTGATACAAAAACAAAACAAGCTATCTATACCTACTATTATCGCAATCAATATTTGGTTTATCAACCACAAACAAACAATTTCAAAAAAGGGAAAACAATAGACACCACTACCCTTGCAAAAATAGACGTAACCACTTTAACTAATGGCGAGAAAAAAATGGCTGCACCTCCGCATAAAGTCAATTCAAAGATGCATGCCTACAATGGGTTACTTTACATTAAAGCTGAACTAATGGGTAAGAACGAGCCCAGAAGCATGTGGAATGAAGCAAGTATTATAGATGTGTATGATTATAGCAAAAACGAATACCAATATAGTTTTTATGCTTACGACCATAAAAAAAACAAAATCAAAGAGTTTGCCGTAAACGATAACTTCTTTTTAGGGTTGGTTGGTAATTCGCTTGTTCGGTATAAAATAAACAAATAAAATGAGCTGATTTGAAAGCAGAAAAACGGCCAGATTCATGCAGGGGGCTAACTGTTTCTGGCACTGCTTTCTTTAGTAGCTAAAAATAAATCTATTGGCCAATAGCAGGGTTAACGGTTGAAAACCTGTATAAAAGAGTAAACCGCCAACAAATTAATATTAAATATTATGAAACCAAATTTCAAAAAAGCCATAATGCCACTAGCTGTAGTGGTGTTGGGCGCAGCGGCAGCATTTGCAACAAATGCTGCAAAACAAAGTGAAAAAGCTAATGAGGCTGTAATGTTTGGATACCACTATGTGGCATCTAATCCTGAAGGTAACAAGTGTGTAGCTGAATGGGTACCTTGTAATACCGTAGGCGGTCCTGTATGTACAATTGCAGGAAAAACCTATCATCGTTTACCAATTGAGAACGGATTACAATGTACCTCTCAACTTTATCTTGATTAATTAACAAAGGGGCAGCCTTTTTTAGACTGCCCCTTACTTCTTAACAAATAAATCACTAAAAAAACTAATCTTCAATCTTAACGAAGATTTATCAATTAATTACTATTTCATTTTTTGAAAAATAAATCTTTAAAACAGCTTTCAGCATAACTTCACTTTTACTCAAACAAATCGTTTTTCGGTTCAATCTTTTTAAATGTGTGCGTAAGGTTAGGTTTGCCCTCTCTATATGGTTTGTTCCAAAACGAATTACTTTATGAATTGCAGAGGGAATAAGACTTTGATAGCTTTTTAACTTATCGGTATATACAAATCGTACATTTGCTTGAATAACTTTATCAACAACTTTTTTTAACGTTAAGTTGGTTCTAGCTCCTACATTAAAACTTACAATATTTTTAGTTTCCCTTTCAAACGCGTAAACAATCCAAATACGTTTGGTTTTACATTTTACAAATGTGCATAATTCATCAATTTCGTAAGAACAATTATGGTTCATTAATGGTAAACTTACGGTATTTGAAATAACAAGTATTCGTCTTAAAAGTGTTGTTGCAGATATATGTAAAATTCTGGCAATACTACGTATGCCCACACCTTCGGTGATTAATAACACAATGTGTTTATTTATATTGGTAAAGTAAGCCTTGTAAGTATAATTTTCTACAATGCTTTTATTACACCTTTTACATTTATAACGTTGCTTTTTAGCTTTAGAAAATCCATTTTTCACCAATTTACCCGAGCAATAAATGCAAGTAGTAATTCCATCAACACATTTGAAACAGGAGGTATTGCTATTAACCATTTTTAACTGTTTTAAGGCACTTAAATTAATGAAGACGAACAAATGTTCGTCTTTATTTTTATAAAATTATTCATTAATAACTTAAAAAGCTAGTGTTTACAAGGGTTTTAATTTCCATCAACACTTCTGGAACACTACCCATTTTCTTCAACTATTTTTTTAAAAATTTCAATTAAAAAAAGAAGTTTAGTAGTATCTCCAGCAGCAGAAAACACTCCTTTTTTCACAGAATAAAAATACCAATCTTCTTCTGAATTTTCAATCAAAGGATAATCAATATTCAAAGATTCTAATGGAGTGTAATTCAAATCTATCTCAATCGACCAACCAGGATTTGAAGTCGATTGAACAACTATTAAATTTTCGTGTTCCCAATCTCCATCACAATTTGATTTAAACCAATCTTCTAACCATTTAATTGCATTCATATTTCTATTTAGGTATTTCATTAGCTTTAGCAGGCCTAACTCCTCCAGAAATACTCTTTCCTTGTACATGTGGAGTAGGAATTTTCTCTTTTGTTAATTTATTTGTATGTGGTGCTCCAGCACTTCCGTCTGGTTTTCCTCCATCATATCTTTTAATAGGATTAAAATGTCCTGTACTTGTTTTCTCATAAGTTTTGTACTTATATATCCTACCATTTGTCCCTCTTTGAAAAGTACTATGAGGACCGACAGCTTCCATATTAGGTTGCAACTTATTAGCTCCTTTTCCCCCACCTTTTCCTTGAGTTGCAATAATCACCATCATATCTAATGTAGTTTCCGTGTTGCTTTTAGCTGTCATATCACGCCATAAAACTTCAAAAAACCTACCTGCTGAAGTTCCTTCAGAACCATTCTTTATGTAGCTTGCATCCTGTTCCTTCTTATTGGGAATAATATCATATGTATAATCATATGCTGAAGAAGGTATCATTGTAGTACCGTCATAATCATCATAACCTTCTGCAGCTCCTCCAACAGAATTTCTATATGTTAGAAGTTTACCTACAATTCCCTCGTCTTTCCACCATGTACCATTTTCATAAACAAAATCTCCATCGCTATCAGACCATCGATCACCTTCATTTCCTTCTGGTGGTGGATAAGCACTCATCCCCGTAGGATCAATAAACATAATAGGATTATTATGAACTTATTGGTATGGCGTCATCGTTTCTTCCGCCAGTGGATCAACACTTACAAATATACTAATTCTTGGGTCGTAATAACGTGCGCCGTAATAATACATTCCGGTAGCATCGTCTAATTCTTTACCATTGAACTTGAATTTGTTGTCATAACCTACGCCGTTAGCAGCACTTTGATTGTGTTCTACAATCATTTCTCCGAAAGGCTGGGTCATCAACACATTTGAAACACTAGGTACTACTACTTACCATTTTTATCTGTTTTAAGCCACTTAAATTAATAAAGACGAACAAATGTTCGTCTTTATTATTATGAAATAAATCATTCTTTGATTTATAAGCCACTGTTTATAGGCAGTGCAGATTCTATCAACACTTCTGATACATTACCCACTACCCCTACCTCATTTCAAATTTTATTACATTGTTTTCTTTTAATTTTTCTATATCAGTTTTTGCTGAAAAAATCAAAAGAGTATTCATCTTACTGATTGTGTCAATTACTACTCTATTATTATAAGTAAAAAAGTTAAAATCTGATTTTCCTATTTCTCTAGAAAATTTTTGTTTTAATAAAGGTTCAGCAATATATTTTTTTTTATCAATATATATCACTATACTATCTATATTTTTAATATCAAAAAATTTATCTCTTTCATTTTTATCTACTATGTAATAATTTAATCCACCATATTTTGTAGTTAGAAAAGTTCCATAAAACTCGTCATTTTTATGATTTTCGTAATAAACTACTACTTTATTAAGAGCTGTCTCTTTTCCGCATGAAAAAAAAACATATAAGACTAAAACATAAAAAATTCTATTTTGTATTCTTTTTATAATATGTAACATCTTTCATTATAAAATTGGTTCCTTGATCTGCATTAAAGTCTCTAATAACTTGCTTTAATGGAAGTACAATAGGAGCTGATTCTCGACCATTTTTTGTAAAAACATATATAATACCATTATTACTCGTACCGTAGTATGAAACTGTATGTTGTCCTCCTATTGAAGCAATACCTTTATTAAAACCTACTCCATCAAAGCTGTCAACTTGTTTAAATCCTGGGGTAGAATCAAAACTCATTGGATTAGGAAACTGACTATATTTACTCGCATTTTGAGGTGTAATTTCATTTCCATGAGTAGCCATTTGAGCAGCCTGATCACATATGTAATTATCATTTTTAATATCAAACTTAGCTTTACCTTTATTGATTTCATCAGTTGTGCCTCCTTGCGATCTTTTAATAGCTCTTGTTACATTGTTATCAGGTTCTGCTTTTTGACCTTCCTAAAATTCATAATTACTCCCAATACTTTTGCCTTCTACTTTAAATTTTTCACCGACATCTTTTACTGATCTTCCTAAATATTCAGCTAAAGTCTTGGTATTGTCTCCTTTTTCTGCCACTAAATTTCCATCTTCATCAGGAATCCATTCTCCTTCCGTTGCACTCATCCCCGTAGGGTCAATAAACATAATAGGATTATTATTCACATATTGATAAGGGGTCATTGTCTGCTCCGCCAACGGATCTACACTTACAAATATACTGATTCTTGGATCATAATAACGTGCGCCGTAATAATACATTTGCGTGGCATCGTCTAATTCTTTTCCGTTGAATTTGTATTTGTTGTCGTAACCTACGCCAGACGGCACATTGGCACTTTGGTTATGCTCCACAATCATCTCTCCAAACGGTAATGTTTCGTAATAATGGCTCGGGCGTCCAAAGTTGTCTGTCAAATACGTACTACTTCCCAAATGGTCGGTATGGTACCACCAGATTGGTTTACGCTTACTTTCATCGTAAGGTCCGTCTGTTCCCGGTGATGTGGTGTTACCGCCATCGTCAACCCAGTCATCGTCTGTGTCGTCATGATCTTCAGGGTCTTCTTCAGGAGTAATTGCTGCAATACATTTAAAATGTATTTTTACGTATTCCAATACTAAACAGGCATTACTTTCAGGTTCTAAAACCAACTCGTTTTTAATGTAGCTTAATGCCTTACGATAACAGTCTTGCTCGTTGTCTGGGTCATAACATCCACAATCGCGCATGATATCTTTACACCCAGGCATCCATTCGCCGGTAGCATGAAAATACTCCCAACAGCCAAATGCCGATGAATTTTCACAATCGCGTGCGCAATTCATCATCTCCGTGTCTATAGGTGCCTGTCCAAATCAAAGAATGTTAAAGATAATTCAGGATTCTGATTTTGAACTTGTAACTTCTATTAGTCCAAGATGGAAACACAAGGAAATGTACGAACGGGCTTTACTTTTTAAAAGAATGTTTCGATATGATTTTGTACAGTGGAAAAGTCGAGAAGGCGATAATGATCCAGATGTACATGGTTACCTTTTTACCCATGACGACGGAACAATTGTGGGAGCATGCTCATTCCGCTATCGAAAGTATAGTACTAACATGATATGGGTATTAGATTGGGTTTGGATAAGCCCTAAATATAGAAGAACCGGGGAATTATCAAAACGTTGGGAATATTTCAAAAAAACTTTTTGAAAATTTGAAGTTGAGCATCCTATTTCCGATGACATGCAACTATTCTTAAATAAAAACCCTATATAATATAAAAATATTCACGTTTTATTTAAAACAAAAAACGACTGCCTAAATAACAGTCGTTTCTTAAATAAATCATTTTAACCATTTAGGTTCCGTTCGACCCTTGAGGTAAAAATCAAACCATTCTTTGGTTCTGCGGCTTACATCTATACGGTTCTTAGTTTCTTTGATGCTATGCCCTTCGTTTTTGTAAAGTAATAATTGCACGTCTTTACCTAAACGCTTCATTGCATTAAACATATAAAGGCTCTGCTGCCAGTTGATCACGTAATCTTTATCGCCTGTGATGAGTAACAGCGGAGTGGAAATATTTTCAGCATGATGAACTGGTGAGTTTCTAAAATACAACTGCTGATCATCAAAAAAACTTATTCCAAAACGCCACTGATGTGTTTCGAACCTAAAAATATCTGGTCTAAACAAATCAAAACTATAGGTAAGGTACATACTTACGGCATCGGCAACACCTGCACTGGAAACTGCCGCTTTAAACCTTGGTGTTTGTGTAATGACATAATTGGTTTCATAACCACCAAACGAGTGGCCATAGAGCCCCATTCTTTCTGTATCAAGTGGAAATACTTTTGCAAGGAAATCTACGGTTTCATTGATACACTTCAGGGCAGAATTACCTGTTTCACCTATTTCGTAATAAATATCCGGTTCTATTACAAAATAATCGTCGGCGGTGTACTCCCTGAAGTTGATATCGGTTACACTTAAATCAGTCGGTGCAACATACTTATTCTGTTTTTTAAACTTTTTTTCGTAGATAGCTACCACTACCGGATACTTTACAGCATCTTTTTCTTTATAGTTCTTGGGAAAGCGGACAATACTACCCCTCACTTCAGATTTCTCGTTGTACCAATAAAAATGTTCCGATTTTACTTCAGCGGCTTCTGTATCCCATTCATTACTTTGGTGCAACAACGTTTCTTTTCCTGCTTCAAGATCATAAACATATAGAGCTGGTGGAACATTTACCTTTTCTTTTACGTACATAAGAAAATCTTTAAACCTTTTGATTTTTGAGTAATGCGCCTTGTCCCACACCAATGGAACCTGTGTACCATCGTCCTTTAATAAATCAATTCCTTCAAACTCGTGCAAACCTGCTGTCCATGTAACAACCAAATCATTGTAAGGTTTGGTAACAATTTCAAATGGAGTGATGGATGACTGTTGCAGCTCATGATTACAATTACAGACGCTGTAATTTTTTTCGTCTTTTTTTCCACTAGTTTTACGAGCGATTGTTTTTGATTTCCAATCGTAATACCAAATATCCTGCTGATCGTTCACGTAAAAACCTTTATCTTTCCATTGCAACGGTGCGCTCAATGATTGGGTTCCCGTTATTTTATAATACTCGTGCTGATCACTGTAAAACTTCCCGTCGGTATTTTCGGTAATACCTTCTCCTCTACCCTTTTGTTCGTCAAAATAATACCAATGGTTATTTTT
Source organism: uncultured Flavobacterium sp. (assembly GCA_946479395.1). Next base: position 9,061 of record CAMLFV010000046.1, read on the forward strand.
ATAATAAACCAAATGAGGGAAGCTTGTGTATTGCATCAGGTTGGAACGATCCGAACTAAAATCACTAAAATAGCTAAAACGATTTTTCTCAAAATTGTATTTATATAAACTAACGGGCGGATTCAGCATGGAAGTATCATCGTGTTGCAAAAGCTCGTAACGGTAAAGATTTCCGCTATGGTCAATGAGATAACTCAACGCCTTTCCAGATTGCATTAACGATGTTAAGATGCCGGTTTTACCATTAATTACAGCCAATTGGTTTGCATATTTTCTATGCAAATCAACCGCTGCTGGAAAGCCCTTTTTAGTACCGTTCCATATCGTTACATCAGCTCCCTCTTTATTTTCACATTCCAATGGTTTTACTCCAACAACAATTTGATCGCTTGGAAGTACCCTCACCGAACTGAACGAAGTGTCGATTAGGAGCTGATGTTCCTTGTTTTTAATAGCATAACTACCTATCTTATTCATTTTATTTGACAATCTGTACAGATGAACATGAGCATCATCTACAAAAAACAGATAGGCATTTTTTCCAACTGCATCCCATTTCACTTGCTTTAAATTAAATGGTTTTATTTCTGCAGCATTGAATTTTAAAAGGCTTTCCTTTTTTAAATCTTTTACAAAAAGTTGGTCATCTTTTGTTAGGTAGAGCAACTTCTCAAGGTCATCATCCAAACTGTAATACACTACATCTGTAATCGTTTCCGACGTACCTGTTTTTATATTAAATACCGTAAGCTGCTTTTTCTCTTCATTTCGGTACACTACCGTAGAAATCGGTTCAACAATCTCCATTCCTGTAACCTGTTGTACGGTATCTATTTTTTTTGAATTAAAATCGGCTATATACAGTTCTCTTTTAGTGTAACTGTAAAAAACACCTTTTTGATCTGTAACCAGCATACGGTTATCAACATTCTTTAAAACAAGTTTTTCGTGTGTATCTGTTTTATGAACAATACAGTTACTTCCGCTTTCGGTATCACTAAAATATGCGGTTGTTTTACCCGATGCTGTTACCAAAGCGGGTCGTAAAGTTTCCGGTTCGTTGGCAATAGTCTGCCCCCATACGGGACAGACCATTAAAACCAACAAACAAATTAAATAATATATAGCGATTTTCATAGTTCCTTTTTTTAATAACCTGTGTTCTGAGGCAACAGGTTGGGGTTTAACAATAATTCGTTTTCGGGTAGTGGCCATACGCTTAAGTGTAGTTTCCAATTAGGTTTAACAGCCTGTAAATCCATCAAGCGGTCTGTACGTTTTAAATCATAAAAACGGTGACCAAATTCGCAGAAGAGCTCTACCCGTCTTTCTTGAAGAATGGTATTCTCAGCTTGGTTTAAAGACTGCACATCCACATCATCTAATCCTGCACGGTTTCTAATTTGGTTTAAATAACCGTTGCATGTGTCCCAATCTTGTAAATGGGCTGTTGCTTCTGCAGCAATCAAGAACATTTCTTCAATACGTAGAACCACCGAATACTCTACCGCAGGATTGCTAAAACCCATTTTTTTGTATTTGTAGTTGTGCGCATTCTGCTGGTCGTTACCAATAAACTTTATCCAGTGTGCTTTTCGTAAGTCATCGGGTTCAAATATTTCCAAAAGCCATGTACTTAATTTAATGTTTGGCGCAGGTACTGCAAAAAAAGTATAGGTAAGTGCCTCATAGGTATTCATGCCGTTAATGGTAGGTTTTAGTTGCCAAATGGCACTTTTACTTTCTTTAAGAAAAAGGCTGTTTATAGGAGAAAGTGTATATTCCGAATTGTTTATAAGAGCTTCTGCATACTGCTGTGCCATCGGCCAGTTTTCCATGTACAGATACATCCTTGCCATAAAACCCTGTACTACAGATTTGTTGATGCGTACCCTTTCAGCCGTTGGATAAACGGGCAACAATAAATCTTCGGCATCCTTTAAATCGGTAAGGGCACGCTCTATTACTGCATTGACGGACAACTTTCCGATTTTCTGGTTTACCTTATAATCAACCGAGGTAACATAGGGTACTTCTCCAAAAGTCTGTGCAAGATAAAAGTGCAATATTCCCCTAATAGCTAAGGCTTCACCTTGTAATTGTGTTTTGACAGATTCTGTAATTCCTGTGGACTGTTTTACCCCTTCCAGAATATTGTTTACGGTATAAATTTGTGCATAGGTTTGGTTCCACAGTGCACTAACGCTTAAATTATTTGCCAATACAGCACCGTTATAAAAATTCATGTAATCGGGAAAAGCAGGTGAAGTTACTTCCAATTCATCGGTATAACACCCAAGTAATGCGGGAGCAGCACCGGCGTTTCCAGATAAAAAGCCGTTCTCTGTCAGCAAAACATACGCATGGTGCAGCGCCGCTTCGGCAGTACGGTCGTCGTTAAAGGTTTTCGTTTGGTCAACCATGTCTTTAGGTACGTCAACTTCTAAAAAGTCGTTGCAGGCTGCGGTAAGAAGCAGTATGCAGCATGATACCGTATATATTGTTATTTTTTTCATAATCCAATAATTAAAAGTTAATGGTAGCTCCAAAGGATATGGTTCTGAGTACCGGAAGAAACCCAAGAGCGGTTTCGGGATCGCTGCCCCAGAATTTTGTAAATGTTACCAGGTTTTGTCCCTGTAAAAATGTGGTAAAGGAAACACCTGCCAATTGAGGAATCTTCCAAGCGTATTGTAATTGTAACGATTTCAAGCGAATATATGATCCGTCTATAACCACCTGATCGCTGTTGGCAAAATTCTGATATGCGCGATATGCTTCGGTATTCGATACTAACGAAGGCTGTTGGTAGGAAGAAATTTCGTTACCCAAACCAAAATAACTGCCTGCACGTACGTTTTTATTTTCCATTTCACCCAATAAATTGCTTCGGAAATCGGGCGAAAAAGCTTTTTGCTTTACAAACTGAAAAAAGAAATCCAGACTCCAGTTTTTGTATTGAAATGAATTATGGATACCTCCGTAAAAACGTACCCCCACATCCATAGCTACCGTACGGTCGTTCAAATCAATTTTACCATCGTTGTTGGTATCTTCAAATTCAAAAAGACCCGTTTCGGGGTTGATGCCCGTGTAGCGGTACATTTTACGAATGGTGACCGGTTTACCGATTTCGTACTGGTTGGCATAGGTTGATTCTTCCAAGTTTGGAAAAGCAATTAGTTCGTTTCTTGGTATACTAAGATTCAAACTGGTGTTCCAAGACCACTTTTCTTTTTGCAGGTTACTGCTACGCAGGGTAAGTTCCCATCCTCTGTTTTCAACCGTTGCCCCCAAGTTTGCTTGTACACTTGGAAAACCTGTTGTTCCCGGTAACGGAATACCTACCAGCTGGTTAGACGAACGGTTCCGGTACCACGCAGCCGAAGCAGCCAATTTGCCGTTAAAAAACTCTAATTCCAGTGCGGCTTCCAACTTTTTATTGGTTTCCCAACTGAAATCGGGGTTGTATAATCGCAAGGGTTCTAACGTTACCTTACCATCGTACGTGTACAAGCCCAAACCTAATGTATTTAAATACTGATAGTCTCCAATTAAATCGTTACCCGCAATACCGTAGCTAGCGCGCAGTTTTCCAAAACTTAACCACGAATTTTCTTCCAATGCCTTTTCACGACTGAACAGCCAAGCTGCGCCTAGGGCACCGAAATTGCCCCATTTTTTATTGGAACCAAACCTGCTGGAACCATCCCTGCGGGCGGTAGCGTTTAGAATATACTTGTCTTTATGTGTATAGTTCACTCGGGCAAATAACGCATGGTATCTGTAAAGTGTTTGTGCATCTTTAGTAACGCGTTGGGTAGCGGCACTTTGAATGTTCATAATAAAATCGTTCGACAGAAAATTGCTTCCACTTAATCCCAATACATCTTGTGAGCGTTCTTCAAAAGTACTGCCCAACAATACTTCCAATCGTGCATTATCATTGCTGTACGAATAATTTAGTTTAGGTTCTACAACCCAGCTTTCTTTGTTAAGTGTTACCACATTTACAGAAGAATTGGCACTAGTGTACTGCAATGACGGGTTCATGATGGTTGAAGGCATGGTACGAATCTCTTTACCCTGCGTTCGGGTAGAACCACCAAGCAGACTGAACCTTACATTCTTTGCAACTTCGTAAGACAGGTTCAACTGTGCGATTAGATCAGATGTTTCGGAAAGGTATTTAGAGTTTAATTTTGCCAACGGATTTTCAAAGGTGTTGTTTTCCCAATTGATGTTTCCTGCTTCATCGTATAACGCAGGTGCATTTGGCGGCAGAAAAATTGCTGTTGTAAGATCTGTTGCCATGAGCTTGTTGTTCTGATCATTTTTTTGCACGCTACCTTGAAAATTAAACCTGCGGTCTTTAGAATGATGATTTACATTCAGCATAAAGTTGGTACGTTTATACCCAAAATCACCAGGATATACCGTACCGTCGTTTCTATGAGAAGCGCTAAAAAGGTAACCTGTTTGACCAGATCCTCCGCCAACCGAAAACTGCGTATTTTGGGAGACCGCTTTACCTCCAATGAACTCCTTCTGCCAATCGGTATACCGATTCTGATCCCAAGTACCGTTTACATCGTACGCATTTTCGGGATATTCGGTAATACCTCCATTTGCAAAGGCATCACGACGCATTTGCAGGTACTGTTGCGTGTTCATTAAATCCATGTATTTAGAAACCGTGCTTACCGCAGTATTTGACTGCAATGAAAAAGTAGTACGATCGGTAGTACCTTTCTTGGTAGTAATCAGCACTACCCCGTTCGAACCACGAGAACCATAAATAGCCGTAGCATCGGCATCTTTCAGTACTTCGATGCTTTCAATATCGTTTGGGTTCATGCTGTTCAAAGGACTAACATTCCCCAAAGGCATAATACCCGAAGACAGTTCCTGATCCGCGTTTGACTGTGATGCGTAAGGTACGCCGTCAACGATATACAGGGGCGCATTACCCTCGGTTCGTAAACTGTTGCGCCCCCTGATCTGTATATCGAAGCCGCCGCCGGGGGTACCGCTGCTCTGCGTAATGTTCACCCCTGCCATACGTCCCTGCATTGCGGCCAGCGGGTTGGCAACTGGTTGTTGACCAATTTCCTTCGAGGTTATCTTTGAAATGCTTCCTGTTCGTTCTTTGTCTTTAACGCTGTAATAACCTGCGTTAATTACCAACTCTTCCAACGTATCATCGTCTGCAACCAAGGTAACGTTAAGTACCTTGCCCGAAACCCGAACCGTCTGTGTTTTGAAACCTATGTATTCAAAAATCAAAAAGGAATCAGAAGGAACTTCCAAAGAATAAAATCCCAGTTCATTGGTCTGGGTACCATTATCGGTATCTTTCTGCCACACGGTTACGCCATCCATTGGGGTACCGTCGACACTTTTAACCACGCCGCTTAAAACCATTGTTTCCTGCGCGTGTATTTTGTTGCTGCTAAAAAAGAGTATTATGAGCAACACCCACATAAGGGGTACAGCAAGTGCTGCAAAAGTAAATTTTTTCATACTTTTGTACTGTTAGTTAATTATTCCGTTTTAATTACTACATCCATCTCCCTGATACTAGTGCCAACTTACCTCAGGGGGATTTTTTTAATCACTTAAACGGATTTTCTCTTTTCATTAAAAAATACAAAAGGCAAAAAACACATAACCCCTTCCGGTTTAACTATTGCAATCAACTAACTAACTATTAATATAAATTCTACTTTGGTTTGGAAGTTGTTATGTGCTATGCCCTACTTACAAGCTAACTTTGTGTATAATGATTAGGTTTTTAGCTGTAAGATTTTCTGTTTTAAGCTATTGCTTTTAGTTTATTTTTATTCATAATTCGTTCTTTAAAATTTTACCTCGCGCGCGCATGTTTGTCAAAAATTCTCTCCCGTGATAAGTGAGCTCACGCCAAGATTTGATCTTTCTCTATAATATTTATTGGAGTAATCTTTTTGGATTCTAAATCTCCATTTTTCGTAATTGATGCATTTCGAATTTCCTATTCTTTTGAAAGATCAAAAGAATCAAAAATCTCTTTTTTTTAATCTTGCCTCAGTTCAAAAACGCTTGAGCTCTACCTCTAAAGCTATCTGATCGAAACGTCGCTCTGCTCCCCGATCATCTCACGCTTTATTCGTCGGCTCAACATCATTTTCTCACTAATGGCGCTTTGATTCTCCTACTATAGTCCAGTTAGTTTTTTCAATCAAAAATCCAATAACTCTATTTACTACGATCTAAAACTGAGCATTCACAACGCAGTGAGCGTCGATTCGATGAAAATAGCGGAAAATCAAATGTTGTTTAAGCTTTGAAAAAGCGAGTTTATTTGATTTCGCTATTGAGGCGTTAATCGACCACGACTAGTGGCGCTCAAGAGTTTTATTCGAGCATATCTATTTTACTTTTGTTCTCATGAACACTGCGCCTTATTCCACTTGTATATAATTGATAAAATGGGATAGACTTGTGTTTGTTTCTTTTACGCCCAGGCTTTATTTTACAGCTTGGAAGCCGTGAACCTAACGGTTTGCGGACAAAAGAAAAAAGATTCTGAATCTCGTTCTAAAGACCTAAATAGTTTTCTCAATAACAAATTGCATATCATCTTGTAAAAAGCATTTTTGCAAACGGTGTTTTCGCCGTTTGTTTTTAA
>CAMLFV010000047.1 GCA_946479395.1 uncultured Flavobacterium sp.
AAGAGATAAAGTTCTATATATTGTAACTAAAAAGCCACTAAAGAATTTACACATTAAATATTGAAATTTATTAAAAGGGTAAGCAAATAACAAGGTGTGTGAATTGTATTTAAAATCGCGATACACCGTGGCTCCAATAACTGTTGGTATGATAAAGTTAACCAAAGTTGACAATGACCCAATGATAGCATTAATTGCTAAAGGCGAGTTTATTATGGTGTTAGATGCTGTTGTTGTTCCAAAAGCATCAAAATATCCTAAAGCATCTGCCATTAAAGTAAAAGCAAGCGCAAAAAATATTAAAAAGTATAAGTAAAACTGCCAGTTTTTAAACCAGCGTTTTGTTTCGAAATTAAAAATAGTTCCCAGCATTAGTTATCTTTTTTTAATGAAACAAAATAAACGTCTTCTAAAATTGGTTTTGCCTGAATAAAGGTTTCGTTTGGTTGTGCATCGTTATACACACGAATATTCAATGTATTATCAGGATTAAAGTTTGATGATAGGATGTTGTATTTTTGGTTGTATTCATCAAACTCGGCACGCTCAATGGTTCTTCTCCAGATTTTGCCTTCCAATAATTCTTCGCCACTTGTTGGTGTTCCTTCAAACAAAATTTTACCTCCGTTTAAAATAGCAATTTCGTTACATAATTCACGAACATCATCCACAATATGAGTTGAGAAAATCACGGTATGATTTGCGCCAATTTCACGTAAAACATTCAAAAAACGATGACGTTCCGCAGGATCCAGTCCGGCAGTTGGTTCATCAACAATAATTAATTGCGGATTGTTTAAAAGCAACTGTGCAATACCGAAACGTTGTTTCATACCGCCCGAATATCCGCTAACGCTTTTAGAGCGAACATCGTATAAATTGGTAAGAGTAAGTACTTCGGTGATAATTTTTTTACGCTCGTCTTTTTTGGTGATTCCTTTTAGTTGTGCAAAATAATCTAAAAGAGTTTCTGCCGACATGTTTGGATACACACCAAATTCCTGTGGTAAATAACCTAAAACTCTGCGTAAAGCATTTTTATCTTCTAAAACATTAATATCGTTAAAGGTTATAGAACCCGAAGACGGAGTTTGCAACGTAGCAATGGTGCGCATTAACGATGATTTACCGGCACCGTTTGGACCCAATAAGCCAAACATACCTTTGCCTATTTCTAAATTTACATTATCTAAAGCTTTAACGCCGTTTTTGTAGGTTTTTGTTAACCCCGAAATTTTTAGACTCATAACCTATTTTTTTTATCGATTTTTACTGTACTTTTTCTAAATTGATTTTAATGTAAGTACAACTATTTACTTAAATGTTACAAAAGATATGAAGTTTTTGGTTAGAAGTTTTAAATTGAAGCAATAAAAAAAAGGAAAACTCTCGCTTTCCTCTTTTATCTATTCTCTATTGTCTATTGTGTGATTTCTTACTTAACGTATTCAATATCGTTTTGTTCCACTTTTTGATTGTCGAAAAAACCTTGTTCACGCATCCAATCATCGCTGTAGATTTTGCTCATATAACGCGATCCGTGATCAGGAAAAATAACAACAACATTGCTGTTTGCATTAAATTCGCCTTCAGTATCGAACTGACGAACAGCCTGAAAAGCCGCACCCGATGTGTATCCAACAAAAATACCTTCGGTTTTAGATATTTCGCGTGCTGTGTGTGCTGCATCTTCATCGGTAACTTTCATAAACTGATCTATTACAGAAAAATCGGTTGCAGTAGGAATTAAATTTTTTCCCATTCCTTCGATTCGGTACGGATAAATCTCGTTCGGATCAAATTCATGCGTTTCGTGAAATTTCTTTAATACCGATCCAAAAGCATCAACACCTAAAATACGTATGTTTGGATTTTGTTCCTTTAAAAATTTTGCCGTTCCCGAAATAGTTCCTCCTGTACCCGAACAAGCTACCAAATGCGTTATGTTGCCGTTGGTTTGTTTCCAAATTTCAGGACCTGTGGTTTTGTAATGTGCATCGATATTCAGCTCGTTGAAATATTGGTTGATATAAACCGAACCGGCCGTTTCCTGATGAATACGCTTTGCTACGCTGTAATACGAACGGGGATCGTCTGCAGATACATTTGCCGGACAAACGTACACTTTTGCACCCATTGCCTTCAACATATCAATTTTATCTTTTGATGATTTAGACGAAACCGCCAAAATACATTCGTAACCTTTAATGATGCTGACCATTGCAATGCTGAAACCGGTGTTGCCCGACGTTGTTTCAACAATAATACTGCCCGGTTTTAAAATTCCCTTACGTTCTGCTTCTTCTACAATATGCAAAGCAATACGGTCTTTTGATGAGTGCCCCGGATTAAAAGCTTCTACTTTAGCAAAAAAGTTTCCTTTTAAACCTTGAGATATTTTTTTTAATTTAATAAGCGGTGTATTGCCTACAAAATCTAAAATATTCTCATGCGCCTGGATCTCTTCTTTCATTTTTTTTGTTTTTAGCGATTTTTTTAACCTCGCTAGTTAACGTGGCAAAAGTACTATTTTTTTTAGAATTATTTATCGATTCCCTCCAAATCTAACAAAAAGGCAAATTCTTTGGCAACTTCTTTCAACGCTTCAAAACGTCCTGAAGCACCACCGTGACCGGCATCCATATTAGTATCTAAAAGTAATAAGTTTTTGTTTGTACGCATTGCACGCAACTTTGCTATCCATTTTGCAGGTTCCCAATATTGAACTTGAGAATCATGAAAACCTGTTGAAATATACAAATTAGGATAATCTTGTGCTTTTACGTTATCGTAAGGCGAATAAGATTTCATGTAATCGTAATACTCTTTTTCGTTCGGATTTCCCCATTCGTCGTATTCACCTGTCGTTAACGGAATAGAATCATCTAACATGGTGGTAACCACATCTACAAACGGAACTTGTGCAATAACGCCGTTGTACAATTCAGGTGCTTCGTTTAAAACAACGCCCATTAACAAACCGCCTGCAGATCCGCCCTCGGCATACAAATGTTGAGGTGATGTGTATTTTTGATCGATCAAGAATTTTGAACAATCAATATAATCGGTAAAGGTGTTTTTCTTTTTAAGCAGTTTTCCGTTTTCATACCATTCTCTGCCCAAATCTTCACCACCACGAATATGTGCAATGGCATAAATAAATCCACGGTCTAACAAACTTAAACGAACCGTAGAAAAATAAGGTTCCATGGTTGAACCGTACGATCCATAAGCGTATTGAAGCAGTGGATTTGTTCCATCTTTCTTTAAATCTTTTTTATAAACCAACGAAATCGGAATTTTAGTTCCATCGGTCGCTGTTGCCCAAACACGTTCTTCGGTATAATTTTCTTTTTTGAATGTTCCACCTAAAACTTCCTGTTCTTTTTTAACCGTTTTTTCTTTGGTACGCATGTTAAAATCGATCACCGATGAAGGCGTTGCCATTGATTGATATCCGTAACGAAGAATTTCAGTATCGAAATCTAAATTGGTTGTAGTGTAAGCGGTAAAAGTTTCGCTTTCGAAAGGCAAATAATACGCTTGATCGGGATTTTGCCAAGGCTGAATTTTAATGTGCGATAAACCGTTGAATCGTTCAGAAACCACTAAATAATCTTTAAAAATATCGATTCCTTCCAACAAAACATCTTCACGATGCGGAATTAAATCTTTCCAGTTTTCTTTAGTTGTAGCCGTTTCGGGCGTAATCATCAACTTAAAATTGGTAGCTTTATCTTTATTGGTAACAATGTAAAAATGATCGTTATAATGCGAAACCGAATATTCTAACCCTCGGGTACGTTTCTGAAAAACGTTGAATTTTCCGTCTGGATTCGATGCTTCTAAAATCTGATATTCCGATGTCATGGTACTTTCAGACCCAATAATCAAATATTTACGCGATTTAGATCGATAGATATACGTAGAAAAAGTTTCGTCTTTCTCGTTAAAAATCAATTCGTCTTGCGCAACATCGTTTCCTAAAGTATGTTTAAAAATACGATCGGCACGCAAAGTTTGTTCATCTTTACGAGAATAAAACAGCGATTTGTTATCGGCAGCCCAAGTGCTTCCACCTGTTGTTTTTTCAATTTTTGTCGGCAAAATTTCGCCTGTTTCCAAATTTTTAATCTGTATGGTGTATTCACGTCGAGAAACCGTATCAACACCAAAAGCAGCAAACTTGTTATCGTCGCTAATATTTAAACCGCCTAACTGAAAATACGCATGATCTTTTGCCAGTTCGTTACAATCGAACATAATTTCTTCGGGTGCATCTAAAGTTCCTTTTTTGCGCGAATATATAGGGTAGTCCTTACCTTTTTCAAATCGGTTAATGTACCAATAAAAGTTGTTAAAATAAGGAACTGATGTATCGTCTTCTTTAATTCGACTTTTCATTTCTTCGAATAAATCTTTCTGAAAATCCTTCGTATGCGCCGTAACCTCGTTGTAATACTTATTTTCTTCTTCAATATACGCAATAACCTCTTGGTTTTCGCGCTGGTTTAACCAATAGTAATTATCGGTACGAACATCGCCATGTTTCTCTAAATTCGTAGGTTTTATCTTGGCAATTGGTTCTTTTATAGTGTTATTCATTTTATTTTTTGTTGTTGAACATGCAGTTGCAAAAATACTACAAAAAGCCAGCATAAAAGTATTTGTAGGTTTCATAATTATTAGTTAGTGATTTTGGTTGAATTTAATACTTTTGTAATAAATATTAAAATTTAAGATATGTTTGGAGATTTAATGGGTATGATGGGAAAATTACAGGAAGCCCAGAAAAAAGTGGAAGAAACAAAGCAACGTTTGAATAATGTGCTGATTGATGAACAATCTGCCGACGGATTATTGAAGGTTACTGTTACCGCAAACCGACAAATTAGAACGATTGATATTAACGATGAATTATTGAACGATAAAGAGCAGTTAGAAGATTATTTAATTTTAACGTTGAATAAGGCATTGGATAAAGCCGGAGCAATTAACGAAGCCGAATTGGCTGCAGCTGCAAAAGATGGTATGCCGAATATTCCGGGAATGGATCTATTTAAATAGTATGAAAAAGTTATTTATACTATTTATAGGTGTTGCCGCGATGGTTTCGTGCAGCGACAAAAAATCGGGAAACACACAGATTACCGGCGAAATTAAAGGCTTAAAACAAGGTACGTTGTACATTCAGCAATTGAAAGACAGTACGTTGATTACTTTAGATAGTATTGTTTTAAAAGGAAAATCGACTTTTGAAACGGGTTTTGATTTGAAGGAGCCTGAAGTTTTGTATTTGGGATTGAATCGTGGAACGTCACAGTCTATGGACAATCTGATTTTGTTTTTTGCCGAACCGGGAAATTTAAAGATCAACAGTTCATTGGATAATTTTTCGGGTGGTGCAGTGATCGAAGGATCTAAAAATCAAGATTTATACGCCAAATACCTAAAAACTAAAACTGTTTTTACCAACAAGCAAACCGATTTGGTGCGTGCTGTAATTTTAGCGAAACAAAACCAGCAGACAGTTAAAGCCGATAGTTTAGAAAATGTTTTGAACCGAAGCGCAAGAATGGGTTACTTAAATGCAGTTAATTTTGCTTTGAAAAATGGTAAAAACCAGGTGGCGCCTTATATAACACTAACCGATGTTGCCCCAACAAACAGCAAACATTTAGATACTATTTACAATAATTTGTCGCCAGAAGTTGCAAAAAGTAAATACGGCGTTATTCTTAAAAATTATTTGGAATTGGTTAAGAAGCAGTAAGTTTTAGATTGTGCAATGTATGTTGTATAATGTATGTTGTAAAAGAAAATTTGTTTGAATCTGTGAAATCTGTGGTTTTACATCCTAAAAAAGTATTTCATAATAATCATAAAAACAAAAAACACCATTCAATTGAATGGTGTTTTTTATGATCTTAATTAAAAGATTACTTTCTACGTAATTCTTTAATTTTAGCTTTTTTACCTGTAAGTTCTCTGAAGTAGAAAATACGTGCTCTACGAACTTTACCTCTTTGGTTCAATTCAACTTTTTGCAAAGCTGGCATGTTCATTGGGAAAATACGCTCAACACCAACGTTACCAGACATTTTACGAATTGTAAAAGTTTCAGTAGCGCCAGATCCTCTTCTTTGAATAACTACACCTTTAAAGAACTGCGTTCTTGTTTTTTCACCCTCTTTAATTTCGTAGTAAACTGTAATAGTATCACCCGCTTTAAATTCTGGGAAATCTTTTTTTGTAACAAACTCGTCTTGTACGAACTTTACTAAATCTAAAGACATTGTATAAATTTTTTAAGTTAATTCAAACCAACATGCACGGTTTTCGCCAGAGGTTGATCCAAAAGTGGGGCAAATATAAGTAATAATTTGTAAATAAAACAAACAATTTCTTTAAAATTATGAAAGGAATTGCTGCTATATGTTGTTGTAAATAAGTTGTTTATTGAATATTTACAGGCTTAACTGTATAACCGTTGTGTTTTAAAAGTTTCAATACGCCATCATTTCCACTTAAATGAGCTGCACCTACTGCAAAAAATACCGATTGATTTTTTATAAGCTCAGGCATCTCGTTTATCCAATTATGATTTCGTTTGGTAAGCATTTCGTTATAAACATCATCAGTCATATAACTACTTTTCTTCATGTAGGTATACAAACCTTGTATATCTTGTGATTTGTACAAAGTAATCATTTCTTTAGTGGTTTTAAAGCCGTCTTTTTTAAGGTCGTTTAGCATTTCAAAAACAGCATCAATTCCTAACGATTTTCCTAAAATCTCCATTTGTTCTGTAGCGGTTTCCAATCCACCTAATTTTTTTTGCTGAAGCATTGCTGTCTGAAGCAATTCCATTTCGTACATTTTAAAATCGGAACAAGGAAACGATTTAAAGGTAATCATACTTACAATAGCAGCATCGGTAAGGTGTTCAAATTGTGCAATATCTAAATCAACCACTTCTTTTAAAAGCGATTTTAATTCGTTGTATTTAACAGGTTCTAATCGTTCTGAAAGTGGGGTTTCACTCATCATAGATTGTTGTATAACAGTTATATTTTCTGGATTAGAAAAATCGATTTCGGCATAAAATGCATCAACATTTTTCAAAGTGTTTTGAATGGTTTCGGTCATGATATAATCTTCCTGACAAATCATGTGAATGGTTCCAAAAACATACGAAGGTTTTTCTAAACCTTTACCCGAAATTTCCCACAACAAACTTTTTTCGGTTTGAGCTGTTGTTATAAACGAATATAATGTTAATGTGCAAAATACAATGCTTTTTATAATTTTTTTCATGATAATACTTTTAAGAGTAGGTTTATGTTTAATGAGAATGTTACAAATTTCTTGAAATTTAACATTTAAAACTATTCTTTATCCAACAAATCGGGTCTGCGGTTTTGTGTGTGTTCGTAGGCTTTTTCTTCACGCCATTTTTCAATTTCAGGGAAATTTCCACTCAACAAAATATCAGGAACTTTCCAACCGTTGTATTCAGCCGGACGTGTGTAAATTGGCGGAGCCAATAAATTATCCTGAAAACTGTCGGTTAGGGCAGAGGTTTCATTCGATAAAACTCCGGGAATCAATCTAATAATGGTATCGCATAAAACGGCTGCACCCAATTCACCGCCCGAAAGCACATAATCGCCGATAGAAATTTCACGAGTAATAAAATGATCGCGCACACGCTGGTCAACCCCTTTATAATGCCCACAAAGAATAATAATATTTTCAACCATAGACATACTGTTGGCAATTTGCTGATTCAGCGTTTCGCCATCGGGTGTCATGTAGATAATTTCATCGTAAGTACGTTCGGCTTTCAGTTTGGTAATACATTTATCAATCGGTTCAATGCTCATAACCATTCCTGCACCGCCGCCAAATTGGTAATCGTCAACATTTTTATGCTTATTGGTACTGTAATCTCTTAAATTGTGAAAATGAACTTCCACCAAGCCTTTGGCAATGGCTCTTTTTAAAATCGATGCTTCAAACGGACTTTTAATCAATTCGGGTAAAACAGTTATAATATCAATACGCATAAAAAAATATTTGCTGCAAAATTACACTTTCTTTTCGGCAAAACAGCTTTATAGTTATTTTAAGATCCATAAAAAGAAATAACCTTATATTTGTATCTTATTTTTTAAGATTATTATGGAAAACGGTATTTACGCAAAATTTACAACACCAAAAGGTGAAATAGTAGTAAAATTAACTCACGATAAAACTCCGGGTACAGTAGGAAACTTTGTTGCTTTAGCCGAAGGTACTTTAGAAAACAAAGCACGCCCGCAAGGGAAACCTTATTACGACGGTTTAACTTTTCACCGAGTGATTAACGATTTTATGATTCAAGGTGGCGATCCAACAGGAACAGGCTCTGGCGGTCCGGGTTATAAGTTCGATGATGAGTTTCATCCGGAATTAAAACATGATAAACCAGGAATTCTTTCTATGGCAAATGCTGGAAAAGGTACAAATGGATCTCAGTTTTTCATCACACACATTGCAACACCTTGGTTAGATAACAACCATACCGTTTTTGGACATGTAGTTGAAGGGCAAGATGTGGTTGATGCTGTTGAACCAGGCGATAAAATGGATAAAGTTGAAATTATTCGTGTGGGCGATGAAGCACAGAAATGGAATGCGGTTGAAGCATTTAGAACTTTTGAAGGATCGCGCACTAAAAGATTAGCCGAAGAAAAAGCAAGAGTTGAAGCAGAATTAGATAAAATAGCAGCAGGTTTTCAAAAAACCGATAGCGGTTTGCGTTACCAATACATTCAAAAAGGATCGGGTAAACAAGCTGCGAAAGGAAGTAAAGTAGCGGTTCATTACAAAGGACAGTTAACTAACGGACAGGTTTTTGATGATTCTTACAAACGCAAACAACCAATTGAATTTAATGTAGGTGTCGGACAGGTTATCGAAGGCTGGGACGAAGGTATTATGTTGTTGAACGTTGGCGATAAAGCTCGTTTTGTAATTCCATCGCATTTGGGTTACGGATCGCAAGGTGCAGGGGGTGTTATTCCACCAAACGCAACCTTAATTTTCGATGTTGAATTAGTAGACGTTAAATAAAACCGAAAATACCTCTTAATTTTAAGAGGTATTTTTATTTTTGTGCTATGAAGAAATTGTACACGATTATTTCGTTAGTAACTATAACTGCCGCAAGTGCACAAATTGGCGATGCCATTCATTGTGGTTACGATTTTACAAGTTATATTGTTGTTAAACCTCATGAAGATGGTAAAACTCAAACCATAAATGGTTTAAAAATGACGATTTGCGATGAGAATGGAAACGAAGTAATTAACAAAGATTTTAAGTTAAGTTGGAAAAATAATAACCAGCCTTTGAATTTTGTTCGAAATTATAAGATCGATTCAAATAATAAGAAAATAGAAGGCTTTGATGAAGGAAAATGGTTTTACTATTTTGCCGAAGATCATTATTTGGTAACGGTAACCAATACGTTTAATGCCGAAGATTATTATTTGAAGATTGAAGATACAGACGGTGAAGCAAATGGCGGACATTTTAAAACATTTATGATGCAGTTGGCACCTTATAATATGTATATTCTTTGTACATCAGAAGAAAAACAAAAAGCCATGCAGTTTGGTCGCCGCATGAATAAACCTATCGATGTAGTTTTAGAAAGACACTAAAGTTTTATGTTGATATAATTTCTTTTTCCTTCTCTAAATTTACTTGTTGCAGATAAAATGATGGCGACATGCCGGTAGTTTTCATAAAAGCACTTGAAAAACTACGTGCACTTGAAAAACCTAACTGATCAGCAATAGCCTGTATTTTGTATTTAGACCATTTTTTGTCGGTATCAACCTTATCTAAAAAATAGCTAATACGCAAGCTGTTCAAATAATCTATAAAAGATTTTTCTTTGTACGAATTAATAAATTGCGATAAGTACGTGCGATTGGTATTCCATTGTGTTGCCAAATCATTCAAAGTGATATCTTTATTTAAAAATAAAAGATTCTTTTCAAAAGCATTTAAATGTCTTATTAATTCCTTTAGTATCTTATCATCTACAATTGCAGTATCTTTTATATCGTTAGTAATAGGTAAAATATATTTTCCCCATTCATTTACATTAATAGCCAACGGATTTAGAGAGTTTGAAACAATTGGGTAGCTTTCGTCGGTACTTTCTTCTATCGGCAAAGGTTCTCGCTGTTTTAAAAGATCGTTATAATTCTTTAAGAACTCTTTTCTTTTTCTGTAGTTGTGAATTACAACTAATAGCAAGATAATCACTATTGTAATTCCTGTAAAAAACAAAATATTCGTTAAGGTGTTTTGTTTATTTAAATTGTTTTCCAGATGTTTTTTATCGGCTATTAAAGTTTTAATATCAAAATTACTATGTAAAGTTCCTACCAAAGATTTATATTCAGTTTGTAATAACTTCATTACTTTTAATAACTGGTTGGTGTAATAAAGCTCTTCTTCGGTATTTTTTTGTTCACGATAATAAGAAATTAGATATGTGTAAGCATCTTTTATTTCAGGATTGCTATAATTGTGTTTATTGAAAATAGCATCGATCTTTTTAAAATATACCATTGCATTATCTTTCTGATTTAAATGTTGATAATTTAAACCGAGATAAAAATAAGCAGTTGCTTCATTCGCAAAATCATCGTTTTCTGCAATTATAGCTACATTTTTTGTAAGTAAATCGATACTTTTAATATAGTTTTTTTCTTGATAGAGATTTAATGCTTGTACATAATAAAAATAAGGTTTTTTAAAATATAAATCGTGTAGTTCTAATACATTAATTTTACTTAACCCCGTATTAATTAAAGATTTACTTTCTTCTTGTTTATTTAAATAATAAAGAGCAAATGCCTCGCGGTATATTGAATTAAAGTATCCTTGTGTATAATTGTATCCTTTATTACTCTCAAAGAATTTACGAGCTTTTTTAAAATACTCATAGCTTTTAGCGTATTCTTGAATATGAAAGTAGCATAAGCCAATACCATATATACTTTTGTAATACATATAAGGCTCTTTTTCTTTATCTGTTTCGTTTAATGCTTTTAATTCATAATGAAGCGAATTAATATAGTCTTTCTCATAGTAGTAAACTGTAGCCTTCGTTTGTAAAGCTCTTATGTAGTAATCTTTGGTTAAATCTTTCGCAACAATTAATAAACTGTCTGCATAAGTATGAGATTCGGAAGGTGAGTGAGTTAAATTGGAAATTTTATCATAAGCTTCAAATAGATGTACATTATCATTTTGTTTTTTAGCTTTCTTAACATACAATCCCGAAAACAGTTTGAACTTATTTTCAACAGCAATATTTTTTTTTAAAGAATCATTAAGTTGTTCAAATGTAAAATCATCTTCATTGTAATTTAATGAAGTTTGAGCATTTACTTGTACAAAAACGATAAGGAGAAATATTGAAAGATATATTTTTAACATTTTTACTTATAGAAATACTGCAATTTACAATTTTATGTTTAGTTTTTGTAAAAATAATTTCTATTGATAATCAGTGTTTTATATTTATTTTTACTGCTAATTGATCAATCTGCACAACAACATTTTGCATAGCTGATTAGTTAGGTTTAGATTTGAACTGTATAAATAAATTTAAATATCTTATTTTATTTCCTCTAAAAATAATTAAGAAGTTTATTGAATTAGAATTAAAGTAATAAATGATTGTAATATCATTTTTGTTATTATAAAACCTGTAAAGATATATTTATTAACACCTATGTAACCTTCATCACGTATGCTATAAAAAGCATACGTGGTTTTTTTATTAGTACTTTAGATATATCTAACAAATCAATTTTTTAAGAAATTATAATAAATGAAAAATTAAGTTTAGCTAACTTTGTTAAACTTAATTTTAAGAAAATAAAAAAACGGAAGTTTTTAACTACCGTTTTTTTTATTCTATTCTTATCTAATTAATTTACAGGAACGTCTTTAAAGTACATTTCTGCGAACGACATATTTTTGCCGTGTTCTATACGTTTATGGAAAACTTCAGGGCTCACTTCGTTTGGTTTATTAAAACCACACGCGCCAATAAATTCACCAAAAGCTTTCATAGTATTTTTATGGAACGTTGCCACACGAACCGATTTGTCAGTAATATCCATACCTTCATAAAGTAACGGATCTTGTGTTGCAATACCAACAGGGCAGTGTCCGCTATCGCATTGTAATGCTTGGATACACCCTAAGGCAAACATCATCCCACGAGCACTGTAACAAGCATCGGCACCCAATGCCATATTTTTAGCTAAATCAAAAGCCGATATTACTTTTCCAGCTGCAATAATTTTAATATGTTTGCGAACCCCGTGCTCTTTTAAAATTTTATTAGCAAAAACCAAAGCATCAGAAAGCGCCATACCCATATAATCGATAAATTCTAACGGTGCAGCTCCTGTACCACCTACAGCTCCATCAATAGTAATAAAATCAGGATAAATACCAGATTCGCTGAAAGCTTTAATAATATCTACAAATTCATCTTTTCTACCAATACAAATTTTAAAACCAACAGGTTTACCACCACTTAAAGAACGTAGTTTTCCTATAAACTGCGCCAATTCGTTAGCATTGCTAAAAGCAGAGTGAGATGATGGAGAGTGAACGGTTGTAAACGGTTTTACGTTACGTATTTTAGATACTTCCAAAGTATTTTTTTCAGCCGGAAGTAATCCACCGTGACCAGGTTTTGCACCTTGAGATAGTTTTAATTCGATCATTTTAACATCTGGATACTGAGATCTTTCTGCAAACAACGTATCGTTAAAAAATCCGTGTTCATCTCTACATCCAAAATATCCTGTACCAATCTGCCAAATTAAATCTCCGCCCGATCTGTGGTAAGGCGAAATTCCACCTTCACCCGTATTATGAGCAAATCCGCCTAACTTTGCACCTTTGTTTAATGAAATAATAGCTTTTTTACTTAACGCACCGTAACTCATAGCACTAATATTGTAAATGCTTGCGCTGTATGGTTGTGAACATTGTTCGTTACCAATTAAGGTACGAAAGTTAAAATCGGAAATTATTTTTGGATAAACCGAGTGTGAAGCCCATTCGTAACCAATACGGTTAGGATCATCTTGCATACCAAAAGAAACCGTTTGTTTCTCGTTTTTAGCACGTTGGTAAACAATAGAACGTTCGCGACGGTTAAAAGGTTTACCATCTAATTCGCCTTCCCAGAAATACTGACGTAATTCCGGACGAATTTCTTCTAAAATGTATCGTAAACGCCCAATAATCGGGTAGTTTTTACGAATGGTGTGTTTTGTTTGAAAAGCATCTTTAAATGCTAAATAAAATAATATTACAGGTAATATAAGAGTAACAAAACTCCAATTTGTAAATAATACTAAATATAATGCTACAATTAAATAGGTAATTACAAAAGCCCAAATGACTTGCCTAATTACAAAACGATTTAAAAATTTTTGGTGTAACATAGGTTTTTAAATGCAAAAATTTGTTGTTGTTTATTAAATTTTTTGTTTGAACTATTGCTTTTTTATCAGATATTTTATTAAAAGATAATTTTAAACGGTGTTGAAACAAGTAATTTGTTTTTTATTTAAAAAATATCTTTCTTTTTTATCAGATTAAGAAAAATAGTGTTCGCAAAGGTAAATAAACATTTTGATTTTAAAACTAATTTTTCCACTTTATATTGCACCCAATACTCGGTTTTTGCAAAGGATTAACACTCCGATTGTATAATAAAGAATCAATGGCACCGCGTAAGTCGTTTCCGTTGGTTGGAATGCCGTTTTTAGGACGTGAATCATCTAACTGTCCGCGATAAACCAGCTTGTTTTGTGCATTGAATAAATAAAAATCTGGTGTACAGGCTGCGTCGTAATTTTTAGCGATCTCCTGTGATTCATCATACAGATACGGAAAGCTGAATTTATTTTCAAACGCAAATTCGGTCATTTTATTAGGTGCATCATCCGGATAGTTTAATACATCATTGCTTGATATCGCCACAAAACCAATTCCTTGAACCCGATAATCATTTGCAACACGAATAATTTCTTCAATAACATGCAGTACAAAAGGGCAGTGGTTACAAATAAACATAACAACAGTACCGTGATTTCCTTTTACATCATTAAACGATTTCCATTCGTTGCTGTTGGTGTCAGGCAGAAAAAAATCGGGAGCTGTTGTGTCAAGCGCTAACATGTTTGATGGTGTACGAGCCATTTTGTTTGAGTTTTATGCTAAGATAAAACAAAAAAAGCCAACTGTAAAAAGCTGGCTTTCAAAATATGTTGTCTATCTACTAATAGTAAACGTATCTGCGTACTTTAGCAATGTGTTTTGCTAAACGGATAACTTGGTGGCTGTAACCATATTCGTTATCATACCAAATGTATAATACAATGTTTTTACCATCGGCAGAAACAATTGTAGCATTAGAATCATAGATTGCCGGAGCTGATGTTCCAACAATATCAGACGATACCAATTCGTTGTTTAACGAATATTTAATTTGCTCTACCAATTCACCTTCTAAAGCGTATTGTTTCATCATTCTGTTTAAATCTTCGATAGAAGTTTGTTTTCCAACTTCTAAATTCAATACAACTAATGAACCGTTTGGAACAGGAACACGAATAGCATTTGATGTTAATTTACCTGCTAAACTTGGTAATGCTTTTGCTACTGCAGAACCAGCACCGGTTTCGGTAATTACCATGTTTAAAGCAGCTGCTCTACCACGGCGGTATTTTTTATGCATGTTATCAACCAAATTCTGGTCGTTTGTATATGCGTGGATTGTTTCTAAATGTCCTTTTACAACACCTAATTCTTCTTCAACAACAGCTAGAATTGGAGTAATAGCGTTTGTTGTACAAGATGCTGCTGACCAAATCGGAGTTTCATTAATGTTATAATCATCGTGGTTTACACCATAAACAACATTTGGCACGCCTTTACCTGGAGCTGTTAATAAAACTTTTGTTGCACCTTTAGATTTTAAGTGACGCGATAAAGCTGCTTCGTCTTTAAAAACACCTGTGTTATCAATAACCAAAGCGTCGTTAATTCCGTATTGCGTATAATCGATATCTTCTGGTTGTGCTGCAGAAATCATACGAACGGCTGAACCGTTAATGATTAAAGATTCGTTTTCTACATCAATTCCAACAGATCCTTCAAAATCACCGTGAATTGAATCTAAACGTAATAAAGAAGCACGTTTTTCTAATGAAGCTTCATCGTTTTTATCACGCGTAACTATTGCTTTTAGGCGTAATTGTTGTCCTTTACCAATTTTAGCCATTAATTCGCGAGCCAATAAACGACCAATACGACCAAATCCGTATAAAACAACATCTTTTGGTTGAATGCCTTTGTTTTCTTTAGCATCTTTTAATTTATCAACAACAAAAGATAAAGAATCGTTGTATTTGTTGTCTTCTAAATGGAATTCATACGTTAATTTACCAATATCGATACGTGCCGGTGGTAAATCTGCAGTTAAAATAGCACGAGCAATTTCAACCGTGTCAAAAATATTGATTGGTTTTTCAACAAATTTTGCAGCGTATTCGTGTAAATTAATAATGTCGCTCACGCTACGGTCAATCAATTGGTTTCTAAATAATACCAA
>CAMLFV010000048.1 GCA_946479395.1 uncultured Flavobacterium sp.
CTGCAAACATGCCTTACATCACTGAAAGATGGCCAGGTGGAATGTTAACAAACTTTGTTACTATCCGTAAAGCAGTTAAAAAAATGTCTTCTATTGATAAAATGAAGAAAGATGGTACTTTCAACACGCTATCTAAAAAAGAGCGTTTGCAAGTAGATCGTCTTCGTGCTAAATTAGAAAAAAACTTAGGTTCAATCGCTGACATGTCTAGACTTCCAGCTGCATTGTTCGTAGTAGATATCAAAGCTGAGCACATCGCAATAAAAGAAGCACAAAAATTAAACATTCCAGTATTCGCAATGGTTGATACTAACTCTGATCCACGTGAAGTAGATTACGTTATCCCAGCCAATGACGATGCTTCTAAATCAATTGAGAAAATTTTATCTTTAGTAACTGCTTCTGTTATCGAAGGACTTTCTGAAAGAGGTTCTGAAAAAGAAGTTGAAGTAGCTGAAGAGACTGCTCCTGCTGCTGAAGCTGAAGCTGCTCCTGCAACTGAAGAATAAATCAAATTTTAAATTCCAAAATTTAAATTCCAAAATCCAAAATCAGATTTTTAACCATCTGATAACGTTGGAATTTGGAATTTGAAGATTGGAATTTTTACTTTTAACATTAAAACAAAAATTATATTATGGCAACAATTACTGCTGCAGACGTAAATAAATTAAGACAAGCTACAGGTGCCGGAATGATGGACTGTAAAAAAGCTTTAGTTGAAGCTGAAGGAGATTTTGATAAAGCAATCCAAATCTTACGTGAAAAAGGACAAAAAGTTGCTGCTAACCGTTCAGACCGTGAGTCTAGCGAAGGTGCTGCTGTTTCTTTTATCAACGCAGATAACACTAAAGGTGCTATTATTACTTTAAACTGCGAAACTGATTTCGTTGGTAAAAACGAAGCGTTCGTTGCTTTGGCTAAAGAATTAGTTGAGAAAGCAATCAATTTCGATTCTAAAGAAGCTTTCTTGGCTTCTCAATACAATGATTCAATGACTGTTGCCGAGAAATTAATCGAGCAAACTGGAGTTATTGGTGAGAAAATCGAAATCGGTGGTTTCGAAATCTTAGAAGGTGCTTTTGTTGGAACGTACGTTCACGGAAACAAAATTGCTGCTTTAACAGCTTTATCTTCTAAAATTGATGGTGCAGAATCTTTATCAAAAGATATTTCTATGCAAGTTGCTTCTATGGGTGCAGAAACATTATCTTACAAAGATTTTGATCCTACATTCGTAGCAAACGAAACAGCTGCACGTATTGCTGTGATCGAAAAAGATAACGAAGAATTAGCGCGTTTAGGTAAAACATTGAAAAATGTACCTAAATACATTTCTTACGCACAGTTAACTGATGCGGTTTTGGCACAAGCAGAAGAAGATGCTAAAGCAGAATTAAAAGCAGAAGGTAAACCAGAGCAAATTTGGGATAAAATTTTACCAGGTAAAATCGCTCGTTTTATTTCTGATAACACTACTTTAGATCAGGAAAAAGCGTTATTAGACCAAAACTTTATTAAAGACGATTCTAAAAAAGTTGGTGATTACGTTAAAGGACACAATGTTGAAATCGCAGGATTTAAACGTGTATCTTTAGGATAATTTACAATTTTATTGATACTAAAAACCCCAAATTCAAATGAATTTGGGGTTTTGTTTTATTTGTTATTCTTTATTAAATTTTTTATGGTTTTACGGATACTGCTTTTATCAAAACCTACTTCGGTTTTTACAACTTCTCCTTTTTGATTAATAATAATGAATGTTGGAAATGCTGTAATCTTTAAGTTTTTAGAAATATTAGTTACTGTTTTATAGGTAGAGAAATAATTAGTGTTTTTCTTATAAGCATAGTAATCACTTATGTCTTCTTTATCGTCGCTATCATTTATCCCAATAATTAC
Organism: uncultured Flavobacterium sp.; assembly: GCA_946479395.1. The sequence continues at coordinate 1,906 of CAMLFV010000048.1, forward strand.
CAAATCATTTTTAAATTCTTCCTGTAATTTCATTAAATCGGGAGTTGCTTTTAAACAAGGTAAACAACCACGATACCAAAAATCTAATAAGACCACTTTACCTTTTAAATCGGTTAGTTTTACTGTTTTTCCATTGTTTAAAAGAAATTCTTTGGGAGGATTTATACTTGTTTGCGCAATTGCTGTTTCAACAAAAAAAGCAAAAGTAAAAAGTAGTAAGATGTATTTAAATATTTGTTTCATTTTAGTTGTTGATTTGGTTTTTAAAGTTCTTATACAATTCTACAGCGTTAAAAGGTTTACTTTCATCAATCTTAAAATCGTCGATAGAAAGATTATTATTAATTGCTACATAATTAATCTCGTAATAATTATATTGTTCCATATTTTCCCAGCGTAGAAAAGAGTAATAGGCAATCGGTAAAAAATCGTTTTTTCTAAAATAATGTTTTTCTACGCTATCTCTTGTGGTATCTTTTTCATCTTTATAGTATATATTTAAAACATAAACTGGTTTGCCGTGCAATAGCTCTTCGGTAACGTTAATGCCTTTATAGAATTTTTGTAGAAGTTTACTTCCGTATGATGAAAAATTATCTTTTTTACCAAAGTATTTCATTAAAAGCAAATTACTATAGCCATTAACTACAGAATGTTTCATTTTTTTATCGCTGTATATTTTTGGTTTTTCATTTATTGTTAAGGAATCAGCTACTCTACTATACCAAAGTACTTTTTCTCCATTGTAAATCCTTTGTCCAAAATATTTATCACCACCTTTTTCGACTTCAAATTCTACATCGATACTATGATAAGATTTCATTTTATCTTTTGGTATACGGTATAATGAACAAATTGCTGTTGACTGCAAGGTGTCTTTTCGGGCTAAATATTTATTAAAGTGTTCAATTTTATAAGTCACTGTGTTTATACTGTTTAATGAAGCATCGACTTGTGATACCAACTCTTTAAGTTCAATTGGTTGCGCAGATAAATTAACTGTGAAAAATAGAGTAATTAATGTAAGTAAATGATACTTTTTTCTCATAATAAGTTTTTTTAAGTGTTATTGTAACAAAATATTGTCTTTTGATACTAATATAAAAAAATATTAATGAAAAACATAATACTTCTATTTGCCTTGTTTTTTGCAGGGTTGATAAACGCTCAAAACATAAAAATTGAAGGAGTTGTAACTTTTGAAGGTGAACCTGTTCCCGAAACTTTTATTACCGTTAAAACAGATAAAGTTTACAATGCAACTACAGATGATGAAGGGTATTTCTCTGTCGAAATTCCTGAATATGTAACGCAGTACACCATTACTTGGGAACATTCTCAATTTAAGGCGCAAACAAAATCATTAAAATACATCCCGGATCAAAAGTTAGATTTGCAGTTTACCGAACAGCAAGACGAAGTTTTAGACGCAATCGTAATAGATCAAACCAGTAAAAATATTCGCAGATTTGCAGATAAAACGGTAGTTGACGTGGAGAATTTGACGGTTTTAAATTCGGGCAGTGTGTTTGATGCTGTTAATAAATTACCCGGAGTTTTGGTTACAGCCAACGGGCAAATTGCGCATAACGGAAAATTGGCGACTATTTTTTTAGATGGCGAACCAACGGGTATGAGTGGAGATCAGTTGACAAATTTTTTGAAAAACCTTCCGGCAAATACGGTGAAAAGCATCGAAATCATTGATCGACCAGGAGCAAAATATAGTGCAACTTTCAACGGAACCATTATCAATGTCATTACCAAATCGGCTAAAATCGAAGGTGTCAGTGGAAGTTTCATGCAACAGAATTCTGTAAATAGTAAAGTTAAAAATACTACATCGGCACAAATCATGTTCAAAAAGAACAAATTCAGCTGGAACATGAATACCGGTTACACGCATCACGAGGGCAATACCAATTCGTTAAATGAATTCAGCTACATGAGTAATGGTGTGCCAATTAAAGCACGCGAAAATTACTGGAATAATCAATGGTATCAAAATTATTATTTGCGTAATAGCTGGCAATATAAAGTAAGCGATTTAGCCAATTTAACCCTTAAATACAACTTTAATCATACGTACAGCAAACCACAAACACACGGTAGTATGTTTAATGCTTTTGGTGAAAATGAAAATGCTTATAAGCAGCAAACACTGGGTAAAAGTAAAAACAATATGCACGAATTGCAGTTTGTTTATTCGCAAAAGTTAGATACTATTGGAACCAATTTTACACTGACATCGAACACCGAATTCCAGAATAATACAAACAGCAATCAGTTGTTTGTTGAGGATGAAATGCGATCGACTATTTTGGCTGATAATAATTTTGTGTACAGCCAAACCAAAGCCGATTTTGAAACGCCTTTTAAAGCCGTTAACGGCAATTTATCGTTGGGTGCACATTACACGCATTCGGTTTCTACTAATAACGGATCGTACATTTGGGATCAAGCAAGAGCGTATATTCCGTACGATTTTAAATACACCAACAAAGCCGCTTACGCAAGTGTATCAAGCAATATTAGTTCGTTAATGATTTCGGCAGGTTTGCGATTAGAAAATCTTACGTATCAGTCCGAAACCGCTGTCGATTCCTTAAACTTAAAGCAAGATTACACCAATCTTTTTCCTACGGTTACTTTAAAATATCCTGTAATGTCGGGCGTTTATTTAAGTGCGGGTTACAGCAAACGTATGAATTTGCCGGGAGCTCAATCTTTCAATCCAAACGTAACTTCGCAAAACAGTTTGTTGGTTTCAAACGCAGGAAATCCCAACCTAAAACCAGAAATCAGTCATAACATGAATGCTACGTTAACGGTGTTCGATTATATTTATTTCAGTTACAATCTATCTAAAATGCCCAATCAAAATGTGGTGTTTTATGAAATCACTCCGAATGGTACGCTGGAATCTAAATCCCATAATATCGAAAACGGAATTTCGCAAAGTTTCAATATGGGTGTTCCAATTCCTTATGCCATGTTTACCAAAGGAATTAAAAACATGATTAACGATAGAAACGGATTGAATATTGATGAATTATCGTTTACCTATTTAAATGCAGGATATTTTAAAACCACGTATGATGATGTGATTCCGAATCGATTTCAAAAAGGAGCGTTCTATATTTTTACTTATTCACAGTTTTATTTAGGAAACAATTCACGCGTTTTTGTTACGTATTATAACATGTTTAAAGGGGTGATGAATTTATACGAACTAAATAAACCGGCACAAAATTTAAGTATTACCTTTAATAAAAAGTTTTGGGATAATAAGCTGAATGTAAATATTGGGGTTGATAATGTATTGAATACCGATGGTTTTGATGTGAATGTTTTTGGAAATGGTTTGCAAATGCGTACCGAAACTTTGAACGAACGCCGTATGTTTAAAGTGGGATTAACCTTTAACTTTGGGTCGTTTAAAGATCAAAACCAACAGATGTTTCCACAGGGAACACCACTTTTTAAAACGAATTAGTTATGGAAAAAATAAGATGTAATTGGGTTTCTAACGATGAACTGTATATAAAATATCATGACGAAGAATGGGGAAAACCTGTTTATGATGACAACGTTTTGTTTGAATTTTTAGTATTGGAATCTTTTCAGGCGGGTTTAAGCTGGATTACGATTTTAAAGAAGCGTGAGAATTTCCGTAAAGCTTTTGATAAATTTAACGACAAAAAAATCGTAAAATACAACGATGCCAAAATCGACGAATTGTTGCAAAACGAAGGTATTATTCGTCATCGCGGTAAAATTGAAGCTACCATAAACAATGCACGAGTTTTTCAGGAAATTCAAAAAGAATTTGGTTCCTTCTCTAACTATTTATGGAAATACGTTAACGGAAAACCGATTGATAATAAACTAAAAAGTATTAAAGAAGCCGTTGCAAAAACCGAAATATCTGATGCGTTGGCTAAAGATTTAAAAAAGCGCGGCTTTAAATTTATGGGGTCAACCACCGTTTATGCTTTTATGCAGGCTGTTGGCATGGTAAACGATCATGTGACTTCATGTTTTTGTTATAAAAATTAAATGTTTTCAACCGATAAAAATGAGTGACTAGGTATTCATTTTTTATTTTTTATGAAATTAATCTGTAGCTAATTATCTTCGTAAACAACCTGTACTTTCTTATTCAAAATTTGCATAAACAAATCGCGTGGAATTTCCTCGCAACCTAATTGCGCCAAATAATCATTGTAAACCTGACAGTCAATTAGCTGGTAATTTTCTGCTTTTAATTTATTGGTCAAATGTATAAAAGCTATTTTTGAAGCGTTTGATACTCTAGAAAACATACTTTCGCCACAAAAAATATGTCCTAAATCAATACCGTACAAACCGCCAACTAATTCATTATCTTGCCAAACTTCAACCGATTTTGCATAACCCAGTTCGTGTAATTTGGTGTAAGCTTCCAACATTTCATCGGTAATCCAAGTACCTAATTGTCCGTTACGTTTGGTCTGCTGACAGTTAGTGATCACATCTTTAAAAACAGTATTGAATGTTACTTTAAAGATATTTCTATTGATGATATTTCGAGTAGATTTTGATATCTTCAACTGATTTAAAAACAAAACCATTCGTTCTTCGGGCGCAAACCACGTAATTTCTTCCCCATCTTCAAACCAAGGGAAAATTCCGCTTTTGTAAGCAAGTATCAGTCGTTCGGTTGATAAATCGCCACCAAAGGCAACAATGCCCGACGAATGGGCGGTTTCAACATTAGGAAAATAGAGTTCTTTGGTAAGTTTGTACATTTTATGATATTTGAAACCACATAGCCACATAGCTTTTACCACAGATTCACAGATGTATATTTAATAATTAACTTAAACCGTTGGATGTAATTCAAAATAAATAAAAATTAACAACATTGGCGAATAGAATTAAAACTAATTGTTAAAGATAGAATAGAAAATTTTATGATTTTTCATATAGTTTGCTATGCGAAAAGTAAAACGTCTGTCATAATCTTTTAAAACATAAGAAAAATCTATGTTTCTATGTGGTGAATTCTTTGTAAGATTTTTTAAATTAAAATCTGTGAATCTGTGGTTTTTAAGATGCTTAAATTTCTTTGTGGTTATAAATTAAAAAATCCCGATTACAAAGTAATCAGGATTCAAAATTATCGTTTTTCTTTCAATATTAAAAAGGCAAATCGTCTTCTGCTTCTTGATTTTGATTAAAATTCGGAGCAGGAGGAAAACCTGAATTGTTATTGTTTGCATAACCGCCACCTTGGTTTTCAAACGGATTTGGTTGCCCGTATCCTTGACTTTGTTGTGGTTGTTGGTTATAACCTTGTTGCGGTTGACCGTAACCACCACCTTGTGGAGCACCATAACCTTGTTGTGGTTGGTTGTAGCCTTGTTGCGCTTGTGGGCGATCGATTCTCCAACCTTGGATCGAGTTAAAATAACGTGTTTCTCCTTGCGGATTAACCCATTCTCTACCGCGTAAATTAATACCAACACGAACTTGTTCGCCTGGTTGAAAACTGTTTAATAAATCGCATTTATCTTGTGTGAATTCGATTAAAATATGTTGCGGATATTGCTCTTCGGTTGTTATAACCACTTCTCTTTTTCTAAACGTTGGACTTACATCTTGTACAGGACCAACCATTTTAATTCTTCCTAAAACTTCCATTTGCTATTTTTTTGCTGCTAAAATTGTTTTCCAAGCCAGTGATATTTCATTCAAACTTAGAAATTCTTTAGCTTTTTTATAAATTAATTCGCTGTTATTATTGTTAACCCAATCTGTAATTTCAGGGTTTTCATTTAAAAATGCTTCAACGTCATTGGTAGTTGGCAGTACTTCTACGTTGCCTAAAATACCTAAATCGTTTCCTGCAAATATACCACTTTTTTTTGCATCTTCGGGTATCGCATCAACTCCAATTCCTAAAGTGGTTAGTGGTTTTTCAACCTCAAACATTCCGGGTGTGGCGCGTGTGTACCAGTTGCCGCCCATACGAGCAATCAAATCGATTTTATGTTGATCGATGCCACCTTTACCATCTAAAACATCTTCAGAAATATGAATTTTTACTACTTCGCAAATAATCATATTTCCGGCACCACCCTGATCGCCCAAAGCAATAATATCGTTCACTTTACATTCTAACTGTACCGGACTTTCGGCAACTCGGAAAGGTTTCACAATGTCAGAAGGTAATTTTGTAAAGCCCGATTTTATAAATTCATCAACTCCGTCGCCATATTCTGTAGACGATAACGAAAGCTGCTGCACCATATCGTAATTTGCAATGTTTACAACCACTTCCTTAGTAGCTTCGCAGTTTAACAACGTATGTTTTACGGTGTTGTTACGAACTCTGCGTGCCGGCGAAAAAACCAGAATGGGCGGATTAGAACTAAACAGATTAAAAAAACTAAAAGGCGATAAATTCGGATTTCCCTCTTTATCAACCGTACTGGCAAAAGCAATTGGGCGCGGACCCACAGCTCCCTGCAAATATGCCTGAACTTGAACCGGAGTTAAATCGGTTGGATTAATGCTTAACATACATAAATTGGTTTAAACAAATATAAGTATTGCACTGAAAATTTAAGGTTCAATTTTCAAAATATTATCAACAAAATAACGTTATAAAGCAGTATCTTGCTAAACGCATTTCAAATTTTATTGCATGTCAATACTTAAAAGAAGTTTGTACACCCGTTGGTTTCTCTTGATTTTTTCGTTGGGAATTTTAATTTTAATTCTTTGGAATACCTATTTGCTTTTCCAGACATTTAAGCATGAAGAACGTGTGAAAATGGAAATTTGGGCAGAGGCTAATCAAACAATAAGTAATTCTTCATTGGATGCGGATATAGAACTTCCTTCAAACATTCTTATTAAAAATACGACTATTCCGGCAATTCTTACAACAAGTACAGATAGTATTATAAGTTTGTTTAATGTTTCTGAGGAAATTGAGAATGATTTGAATCTTCAACAAAAATTTTTAAAAGAATTAAAAACTCAAAATATTCCTATTGAAATAAAACATTCTGAAGGTAATCAATATGTTTATTACGGAAACTCTTCTTTAATCACCAAGCTAAAATACTATCCATTGGCATTGGTTGCTATTTTGGTTTTGTTTGGTTTGTTGGTTTACAGTTATTTCCGTGCCAGTAAAATGTCGTCTGAAAATAAATTGTGGGCGGGTATGGCAAAAGAAACAGCACATCAAATTGGTACGCCGCTTTCATCGCTTTTAGGTTGGATCGAAATTATGAAGTTAGATGATATGGATGAAAACATTATCGGCGAAATTCAGAAAGATGTAGATCGCTTGCAGACTATTGCCGACCGTTTTTCTAAAATAGGATCTGAACCTAACCTGGAATTGCTGAATATTGTAGAAGAAACCAAAAAATCGTTTGATTATTTACAATCACGCAGTTCTAAACAGATTAATTTTAAGTTTGAAACCAATACCGATATTGTGAATTTAATGTTGAACCCAACCTTACACAGTTGGACCATTGAAAATCTTGTAAAGAATGCCATTGATGCTATTAAAGGAAAAGGAAGTATTGAAGTAGAAATAAAAAACAACGAAAATACCATACAGATTTTAGTAAGCGATACCGGTAAAGGAATTCCTAAAAATCAATTCAGAAAAGTATTTGAGCCTGGTTTTTCAACAAAAAAACGAGGTTGGGGATTAGGGCTTTCACTTACCCAACGCATTGTTCAAAAATACCATAAAGGATCAATCCGAGTTTTAAAATCTGAAATTGGCAAGGGAACTGTTTTTTCTATTCAATACAAAAAGATTTAATTTGTAGTGCATGATAGAATTTCCACAGATGCACAGATTATAAAATAATATCCGTGTGGTAAAAAAATAAATCACGGAATATCATATTATAAAACTTAGAGGAAAATGTACTACGGGTAAGATTAATACAAAAAATCCCTTTGAAATTTCAAAGGGATTCATTTTATAAATTCGTAGCTATTTGTTGGGCTGTTTCTTCAAATTCTTGTTGTGATAACGATGCTTTGCGTTGAAAACGCATATCGTCCATATCTTGTAGCGGAATTAAATGTACATGCACATGAGGAACTTCTAATCCAACAACGGCAACGCCTACACGCTTACAAGGAACTGCTTTTTCTATGGCTTTAGCTACGTCGTATGAAAAATCCATTAAACGGGTGTACAAACCTTTTTCCATATCAAAAATCTTGTTGATTTCCTGTTTTGGAACGCACAATGTATGACCTTTTGCGTTTGGATTGATATCTAAAAAAGCAATAAACTCATCGTTTTCTGCTACTTTGTGCGATGGAATTTCTCCGTTGATGATTTTAGTGAAAATACTCATAGCTTAAAAAATTAATCTCTTGTTATTTCTAAAACTTCGAATTTTAATGTTCCGTTTGGTACGCTGATTTCTGCAATTTCTCCAACCGATTTTCCTAACAAACCTTTACCAATTGGCGATGTTACCGAAATTTTTCCTGCTTTTAAATCGGCTTCGCTTTCTGCAACCAGTTTGTATTTAATTTCCATTCCGTTGGTTTGGTTTTTAATGCGTACGGTAGAAAGCACCAATACTTTTGAAGTGTCTAATTGTGATTCATCAATTAAACGGGCATTGGCTAAAATTTCTTCCATTTTAGCTATTCTTAATTCTAATAAACCTTGTGCTTCTTTGGCAGCATCGTATTCTGCGTTTTCAGATAAATCACCTTTATCGCGTGCATCTGCGATTGCCTGTGATGCTTTTGGACGTTCCACACTTTTTAACTGATCGATTTCATCTCTCAATTTCTTTAAACCTTCGGCAGTATAATAGGATACGTTACTCATTTTCAATTCAATTTATAAAACAGAAAAAATCCCATACAACGGGATTTTGTTCTTATGCGTTTATTTTGTTAATATTCGTTACATTATTATTTAGTCAAAGTTAAATAATTAAATTTGTTTTCCAAATGTTTTATAATGAAAAAGCTGTTTGTGTTAACAATATGTTCGGTTTTATTTTTACTGTCGTGTTCAAAAGACGATTGGGATAGCCGCAACCCGTATCTGCCTGAAATTGCAGTAAATGTAATGATAAATACTGCGTTGCCAACGTACAATAAATTACAGTATCCGGGCAATGCGGTGTATATACCAACTTACGGAATCAATGGGATTTTAGTGATAAATACTGGAACTGGTGTGCGTGCTTTTGATGCCACTTGCGCCAATCACGGAATAAGTAACTGCTCTAAATTAACGTTAGATGGGGTTGAGGCTACATGTGGTTGCAGTGATGCCTTGGTGTATAATTTGTATTTGGGTTTGGCAACAACCGAAGCGCAATATCCGCTGAAAGAATACCGTGTTTCGCAAAATGGAACAATGATTACGGTTTTTAATTAAGACAAACGAGCACCTATAAAAGATGCTCGTTCTTGGTTTATATTCTTTTTGATAAATCTCTTGCTCCATGGTGTATCATTAAGATATGAATAGAATCATAAGAAACAATTTTATAAATAATTCTATAATTTCCCTCTGCAAGTTCTCGTATGGCTGTATTTTTTATTTCTTTGACTTGTTTGCCAATTAATGGTTGAAATTTTAAAATCTGAATTTTTTGATAAATCCTTTCAACTTGTAATTTTGCATATCTTTTTGAATCTAATGAAATGTAATCATGAATTTCTTGTAGATCGATTTGGGCAGATATTAACCATTTGATTCGAACCATTTCTTCATTTCCAATTTAACGTCTTCATCAGTCATAACCTCATTGTTTTCCGATTCTTTCATTCTATTTTCTAACTTATCAATAAATACAAGTCGATCAATAAGTTCGTCTATAGAAAGTTCTTCGGGAAAATCTTCTATGTATCTCTGTAAATCGTTTTTAGAAATCATAAGGTAATTAATTAATAATGCTAATTTACGAAAAAATGTATAGTTTTTAACTCAATAGAAATTAAAACGAGCACCTATAAAAGATGCTCGTTCTTGGTTGTTGATTATTAAGGTTGATTAGACTAAAATTTAAGGGTTACACCACCCAGAATGTTGAATTGTGCCTGCGGATAATATCCTGCGCCTTCTCTGGTTATTACACTTCCTGGTGTTGAACCTGCTTCATCATACGTGTAATAATATCCGTTTGAAATGTATTTTACGTTAAAAATATTATTCGCCAATAAATTGAATGATATTGATTTAAACCATCTGTTTAAAGGCATTTCGTACAACACATTAATATCGTTTGTTAAATAAGAATCTAGCTTTGATTCGTCAGAATCGGTATTTCCCATGTATTGTTCGCCTACAAATTTGGTAAGCCACGTAAGGTTTAACTGTCTTACCGGCGAAAAAGTTAAGGCATTACCAATAATTAAATTAGGAGAAAATGATATGTTGGTGTTTCCTAAATTAACTAACGATCCATCGACTTCTGCTTTGTAATCGGTGTTTTTGTTTGAACTCAACGTAACATTCGGATTAATTAACCATTTCGGAGCAAATTGCCACGATCCGTCAATTTCTATACCTAAACGGTAGCTGTTTCCGCTGTTTTCACGTAAAGCTGCACCTACATCGTTCAAAGCGCCTGTTAACACTAACTGATCCTTGTACAACATGTAATATCCGTTTACGTTTACCGCCAATTTTTGAGAAGCATATCTCCATCCTAATTCAAAATCGTTCAATTTTTCAGGGCGAGGATTTCCGTTTTCATAATCGTTACGATTTGGTTCACGATTTGCTCTTGCGTATGAGAAATAAGCACTGCTGGCATCGTCTATTTTATAAGTAATACCGGCTTTCGGGTTAAAGAAATTGAATTTATCATCAACCAAACCAGTTTCGTTTCCATTAGCTTTATAACCTATATTTCTAACTTGTAAATCTCCAAATAATATCCATTGATCGTTAAAAGTGTAGGTCGCCTTTAAAAATCCGTTGACATCGGTTTTGGTAGAATTATCTCTATAATATTCTTTTTTAAATTGATTTTGTGGCTGACTGCGAACCCATAAAACTTCGCCAAAATGATCGTTCTCGTATCTGTTTGCAGCTCCACCAAAAAGCACTTCTAAATTATTTTTAGCGTATTGAGCAGAAAAAGTAACGCCGTAGAATTGATTGTCTAAATATTTTCTTCGGATTAAATCAGATCTTTCTTGGGTTTCACCATTCGCTTCTACAGGTGTAATACCGTAATCAGCCAATAATTTTTGATTTGTTTTATAATTTTCGAAATAACCGAAACCTTTTGTGTAGTGAATGGCTATGTTAGAATTCCAATTGCTGTTCCATTTTTCGTTCCAATGTAACTGATAGTGGTCTTGTTTGTAATTATCGGTTTCGTTATCGTAGAATCTCTGTACGCCGTTATCATCAATATAAGCACCCGATGGATTAAACGTTCGGTTATTTTTCAACACTTCTTTATCTTCGATACCGTTCCATGCTTGATACGTTTTTTCGTTTCCACCAAAAACCAAGGCTTTCAATAAGGTTCCTTCGTTAACAAAAGTTCCCTGTAAAAAGTACGAATTAAGCTTAGATGACGCACGATCAACATATCCGTCTGAATATAAATTTGATAATCTACCAGTTAATTCAAAGGTATTGTTAACCAATCCGGTACTGAATTTTGCTGTATGTTTTCTTGTATTGAAACTTCCGATAGAATTAGCAATTTCTCCATTGGCATCGTAAGAAAATTTGTCGGTTAGTAAGTTTAAACTCGCTCCAAAAGCTCCAGATCCGTTGGTTGATGTACCCACACCGCGCTGTAATTGCAGATTTTCGACACTTGAAACAAAATCGGGCATGTTTACCCAAAAACTTCCGTGCGATTCGGCATCGTTATACGGAATACCGTTAATGGTAACATTAATTCGAGTACCATCGCTACCACGTACGCGAATTCCGGTGTACCCCACACCGTTACCGGCATCGGTAGTTGTAACAACCGACGGCATAAAGTTCATTAAAACAGGAATATCCTGACCCAGATTGCGTTTTGCCAGTTCTTCTTTGCTTAAATTGCTAAAAGCGATAGGTGTTTTGTTGGTTGCGCGAACGGCTTGTACTAAAACTTCATCTAAAGTTTCTGCTGAAATAGTGTCTTTTTTAGTTTCGGTTTGCGTTTGTGCCTGCATGGAAATTGCCGAAAGACAAAAACCTGCAAACAAAAAATGAGTTTTCATTCGTAAAAATAATTTTACAAATAAAAGGGGCATTTATTTTGTTTAGATTAATAAAAATGTTTTCGTTACGAACAGCAACTTATGCGTGCACTCAATAAGTGAACTATTCATTTCCCTTGGCAGCATTACCTGCCCAGGTTCAACGGGTATGATCTCAGCCGTACGGCACCCCTTTGAGATGTGGCAAAGATAATTGTTTTTTTTAGAAGAAAGAGAAAAGATAATAGAAAAAAGACGATAGATGAAAGATTAGAAAGCAGAACCTTGTAAACCTTTTTTTCTTTTGATAGAATAGAAATCGTTAAGCTAAATAAATTAATCATATGTACCTATCGGAATTTTATTACTGGTTAACTCTCCATCAAATATTACACCTTGTTTATAATATGATTTAAGTTCCTTTTTAAATAAGCGTATTTTATGTAGATCATATTGACCTAAAGTGAATTCAATAGAAATATTTTTCTTTTTTAAAACTTCAAGTTGGCATAAATTAAAATCCAATTTATATTTTCGTTTTATGATCTTTTCTCGTGAAAAATAACCGCTTCCAAATCTTTCAATTTTTTCTCTAATCCAAAAAGGGCCATAATAAATGAAATCTATAATACCACTACATTCTTCTGATATTTTGTTTCCTTCATATATACTAAACATTAACCCATAATTTCCTAGCGAATATTAAATTTTTTCTGTGTAAGGAATAAAGAATAATAATTGTTCAGGATTACTAATTTCTAATTCTACTTCGTTCTGTGAAATCATAGTAGCCTTTAATTCTTGTGCTTGGATATTATTAATAAACAAATAGAATATGATAAATAAATATAACTGTTTCATTTTTTACTATGATTTAAAACCTAAAATTTCTATTCTCTTTTTTATCGGCGTTGCGTTGTTTGTCTTCTAAACGTTTTTTAATTACTGCTTTAGGGATTTTGGTAGCAATACGTTTTTTATCTTTCTTTAAAGCATTTTCTAGTAACATGAACAAGCGTTGGGTACATAATTCTTTATTTTTAAGCTGACTGCGAGTTTCGCCACATTCAACCATAATAAAACCTTCTTTGGTAATACGGTTGGCTAATTTTTCGGTCAATGTTGATTTTTCATCGACAGTTAAGCCATTGCTTTGCTCCACAAAAAACTGAATCTGCACTTTAGTAGCAACTTTGTTTACGTTTTGTCCGCCGGCACCCGAACTGCGTACGGCTTTGTATTGTATTTCGGTTTGTATAATTTCTTTATTCATAGTTTTGTGTTTTTCATTTAGTATTTTTTTTACCACATAGTTCTTTTTATCTTGACAAAACATTAAAGATTACATAGTTTTTCAACAAGTTGAAAATACATAATTTATTTAACGAATTGTTTGTGTCTAATTCTATATTTCTATGTGGTAAAAATAAAATTTCAGTTTTACCACATAGTTCTTTTTATCTTGACAAAACATTAAAGATTACATAGTTTTT
>CAMLFV010000049.1 GCA_946479395.1 uncultured Flavobacterium sp.
GGTTTAACTCCAAAATTAGGTCCTATTGCAAATTGGGGATTAGAGATTGAAAAAAATGCCATTAAAGTAAACAACGCACTTGATTATCAGACCAATATAGAAGGTGTTTATGCTATTGGCGATATTAATACCTATCCGGGTAAATTAAAATTGATTTTATGTGGATTTCACGAAGCTACTTTAATGTGTCAAAGTGTTTATAATCGAATAAATCCAGGTAAGAAATATGTATTGAAATATACTACCGTTTCAGGTATCGACGGGTTCGATGGAACACGTAAAGAAGCCGAAAAAGCGGTTGTAAAAGCAATTGATTAATTGACGTAATATTAGAAAAATCCCTTTCATGTTTTTAAGATGAAAGGGATTTTTTATTTACTCTTTAATGATTTCTATTGGTAATTCCGAGTATGGATATTCAACTCCGTTATATATAATTTTAATAATGTATTCATTAATACTATCTTTCTTATAAAAAACTGTTATGAAATCAAAACTATCTACATCATACTTTAATTTATAATATGCTTTAATTTCATTTTCACTATTTATTGTATCAATTATTGGAACAAAACGTAAACCTAAATTTATTACATTTCCTTCTTCATCAGTTGCTTTGTTAAATATTTCAACGTAGTTCGCAATATCTGCAATCAATTCTCCTTTAATATATAAATCATTGCCATTTTCATCTGTAGCGATTAAGCTTAAGTATTCTTCTTTATATATACCTGTTACAAATAAATTTTCGCCATTGATGTTTTTATACGTAAAGTACTGCTTATGATTTATCTTCCTGTCAGGAAATGGCTCTATAATAATCTCATTATCAAGCGTGTTGTCGCAACTGCTAATAAAACAAGCTATAATAAAACTGTATATTATTTTCACTACTCTCATAATTATTTAGTTTTGGACAATATTAATGGTTTACTTTCTAATTTTTTTCTAGTATTGTAAAATTAACGGAAAAATCCATATAGCCAAATTATTATATTTTTTTTGTAACATTTCGTTAAAAACACTACTTACTAAATAAAAAGCAGTATGACATTTAAACAACTCGCCAATTTAGAATGGAAAGGCATGAAGCGTAAAGGCGGCATGGCACAAAGTATAATAATGGCAATTGGGAAAGGCTATTTCGGGCTTTGCTATTTAATTATCATGATCATAATGACTCCCGGTTTATTTAAATTCTCCGAAGAAGAAGGATTGGATCCGTTTCAGGGCTTTTTTAAATATGCCATTTATTTATGGTTGGGCGATCTGGTAATTAGATACTTTTTCCAAAAAATGCCAACCACTTTAGTAAAACCGTTGCTTATACAGAACGTTCGTAAAAAAACAATTGTAAACTACTGCCTAACCAAATCGGCATTGGCGTTTTTTAACTTTGTGAACCTTTTTATGGGCGTTGCCCTTTTACTTTTACTGGTATTAGACTATAAAGTAGGTTTTGTAGCAAGTTTTCTGTTTGCATTTTCGTTTACCATATTCTTTTGGGCAAACAACTTTTTGGTGCAGCTTTTAAATCACGTAAACAAATTTGCATTGCCGTTTTTAGTGATTTTTGCTGGAGTTTTGGCGTTAGATTATTTTAAATTTGTAGAAGTTACCGCTTACACCAAATATTTCTTTGAAGCACTTTACAATTATCCGTTTTTAATAGTAGTTGTAGCAGCATACTTGATTGCATTGCTTGTGGCGTGTTACCGTTTTTACTTTAAAAATTTATCGTTAGATAGTGCCGTAGTTGTTAAAAAAGAAACCTACAAATACTACGATTTAAACTTTTTAAACCGCTTTGGAAGATTGGCTCCGTTTTTAAAGTTAGATTTAAAACTGCTGACGCGTAACAAACGAACACGTACCGTTTTAATGATGAGTGCTTTATTTTTATTGTATGGTTTGATATTCTTTACAATGGATATGTATAAAACCAATACCTTTTTTACCATATTGGCTGCCATAATGATTACCGGCGGATTTATGATGCTTTTTGGGCAGTATGTGCCAAGTTGGGACAGCAGTTATTATCCGTTAATGATGACGCAGAATATCCCGTACCGAACGTATTTAGAATCAAAATGGTTGGTAATGGTTTTAGGAACATTGGTTTCTACCGTACTGGCAAGTTTCTATCTGTTTTTTGGTTTGCAAACTTATTTAATAATCGTGGCAGTCGGCTTTTACAACATTGGGTGGAACTGTTATATGTCATTAATTACAGGTGCATTTGTTCGTTCAAAAATCGATTTATCAAGCAATAAAAACGCATTTGGCGATAGTAAAGCATTTAGCGTTCAAACGTTATTATTAAGCATTCCTACTTTGGCAATTCCTATGGTGTTGTATTTAATTTTAACTACATTTTTACCTTTTAATACCGCAATTATTGTGTTTATAGCAATTGGTTTAGTCGGAATTTTACTTAAAAAGCCCATGTTTAATTTAATAGAAAATCTATACAAATCACAAAAATATAAAACCGTAAAAGCTTACAAATAGTTATGATACAAGTAGAAAATTTAAAAAAGATATACGACGGAAATACCGTTTTAGATATACTGGGATTACAAATTCCAATTGGAGAAAGTTTTGGTTTGGTAGGTAACAACGGTGCCGGAAAAACCACTTTTTTTAGTCTGCTGTTAGATTTGATCGAACCGACACAGGGTTTCATTAAAAACAACAACGTTATTGTAAATAAAAGCGAAGATTGGAAAACATTTACCACCGCTTTTTTAGACGATAGTTTTTTAATTGGATACCTAACTTGCGAAGAATATTTTTACTTTTTGGGCGAATTGCGCAATCAATCAAAACAACAAGTCGATGCTTTTTTACAAACCTATGCCGATTTCTTTAACAACGAAATTTTAGGTAAAAATAAATTTATCCGAGATCTATCAAAAGGAAATCAAAAGAAAGTTGGGATTATTGGAACTTTAGTCGGAAATCCTAAAGTGGTAATTTTAGATGAACCTTTTGCTAATTTAGATCCAACAACACAAATCCGTTTAAAAAAGATTTTACGAAGTATTGCCGATACCAAACAAACAACCTTATTGGTTTCAAGCCACGATTTAAATCATACGTTTGAAATTTCAGACAGAATTGTGTGTTTTGAACGCGGTAGAATTATTAAGGACATTGACACTAAACAATATTCGTTCGAAGAATTAACTGCATTTTTCGATGTGGTAGTTTAATAAAAAAACGAGCTTTTTAAAAGCTCGTTTTTTTTATCGATTATCGCCATCAAGCAATCTACCTAAACCACCTAAAATACTTCCTTCACCTTGTGATTTTCCACCAGCGCTTGGTGCATGAGCAATGATTCTGTCTGCTAATCTGCTGAAAGGTAATGATTGTACATAAACTGTTCCCGGACCTTGCAATGTTGCAAAAAACAGACCTTCTCCACCAAAAACTGTATTTTTAATGCCGCCCACAAATTGTATGTCATAATTCACAGTACTTGTAAAACCAACAATACAACCAGTATCAACTTTTAAAATTTCGCCAGGTAATAATTCTTTTTTATGTAGTGTACCGCCAGCATGTATAAATGCTAAACCGTCGCCTTCTAATTTCTGCATAATAAAACCTTCTCCACCAAACAATCCTGTTCCTATTTTGCGGTTAAACTCAATACCAACCGATACACCTTTTGCTGCACAAAGAAATGCATCTTTCTGGCAGATGAATCTTCCGTTTAAGTTACGCAAATCTAAAGGAATAATTTTTCCAGGATAAGGTGATGCAAATGATACCTTTTTCTTTCCGTAATTAGTATTGGTAAAAGTAGTCATAAACAAACCTTCACCTGTAACCCAGCGCTTTCCGGCGTTTAAGACTTTGCCAAACAAACCACCTTGCTGCTGGCTTCCGTCTCCAAAAATGGTTTCCATTTGTATGCCGTCATCCATCATCATAAAGCTTCCAGCTTCTGCAACAACAGTTTCTTGTGGGTCTAGTTCAATTTCTACAAACTGCATTTCTTCCCCAAAAATTTCATAGTCTATTTCGTGCGATCTCATCATTTTTAATTTATAAATAATTAGTAATCATTTTAAAAATTTGTTACATAGGTTTATTAAAAATCATTATTAGTATCTTTGCAAAAATGCAGATTATGAGCGATATTAAAATAACAATTATAGATAGAGAAGGAGCAGAGCATACCGTTGATGCACCTACCGATATGAACATGAATGTAATGGAACTGGTACGTGCTTACGAATTAGCCGAAGAAGGAACCATTGGTATTTGTGGCGGTATGGCAATGTGTGCATCGTGCCAATGTTATGTTTTAAACGAAGATGAAGTGAATTTGGTTGAGAAAAATCCAGATGAGGAAGCTATGCTTTGGGAGGCATTTAACGTTAGGGAAAATAGTCGTTTAGGTTGTCAGATTCCAATTACACCAGAGATTGAAGGCTTGCGAATTGAATTGGCGCCTGAAGTTTAGTAAATATTTAAATAAATGTATTTTTTACAGATAATTTTGTTACCTTTAAGAAAATTTTATAAAAAATAGTAAATTATAGATTTATTTTATTGGATTATTTTTATTGAAAAACGAAGAATTTCTTCGTTTTTCTTTTTTAAATAACTAATGTTTCCTCTATAGCATCCCAAAGTTTAATGCGTACTTGTAATGCTTCTTTTGATACTTTAGCAACTTCGTTCCATTTTTCTGCATCATTCCCACACAAATCATCAATCATTTTAAAAGCCATTGGTCCGTGCTCATCGGCATCTAATTCAATGTGGCGTTCAAAATAATAAATCAATTCGTTTAAGTTTGTTTCAGGAAAACTACGTTTAAATTCGTTTAAAATCTGTGTAAACATATTTGGTATTAAATCTTCTCTACCAAAAGTAAAAGCAGCAGCAATTTCGTGTGTTTTTCCATTTTTAATAGTGTTGAAAGTAAAGTTTAAAAATGCTTTAATGTTTTTATGAAGATTTGATTTTTCTATGGTTTCAAAAATGTCATTCGATTTTAAATCGGCAATAAAATTTTTAATTTCAGAAGTGTTTGCTTTACAGCTTTGCATAGCTTCCAAATACATTTCAAAATGACTTAATCTTCTGCCATCTAAAGAAATATCCGATTCTTCTGCTAAAACAATTTCGTTAATTAAATATCTGGTTTCAGGGTTTTCTGATGCAAACCAAGGCGCGGTTGTACACGTTAATTTTTGTTGCAGTGCTTTAAGTAACGACATAAAATCCCAAACAGCATAAACATGAACTTGTAAAAACGTATGTAAATGTTCAATAGTTTTAATTTTTTTGTAAAGAGAATGTTCTAAAAGCTGATTACGTTCTTCGGTAATATAATTGTTGATTTCTTGAATGTTCATGCGTTTAAAATTTTCCTCAAAATTACGTGATATTAAAGAATATTTAAGCATTATTATTAACAAGTGTAAATTTTTAAAAATATGTTTAACGGTATAATAAATTAATTACTTTTGTGGTTTATTATCATCATCTATGAAAGCTTTGTTAAAAGTTATAAAATGGTTATTAATTGTACTAACTGTTTTGTTGGTTGGATACATTTTAGGGATTTTTATATTCCACGATGCGGCTTTTTACATGAATGAAAAATACCGTATTTATATGATTATTCAATTGGTGCATCTTGCGGCTTCATTAAGTGCATTATTTGTTATTTGGAGCAGTCAGTTGTTTGACCGTTGGAAAAAGATCGATCAAACATTATTAGTAGTGTTTTTATCAATTTTTGGATTGTGGTATTGGTATAAAAAATACGTTAAAATTTATTTACACCACGAAAATAGAAAAGAGTAGCTACTTATTAAGAAAGCAAAATCCCGAAGCAAAAACTTCGGGATTTCTTATTTATAAAAATCAAATCTTATTTAAAAGCTGGGAAACCGGTAACATCCATACCTGTAATTAACAAGTGAATGTCGTGTGTACCTTCATAAGTAACCACCGATTCTAAATTCATCATGTGACGCATAATAGAATATTCGCCTGTAATACCCATTCCACCTAACATTTGGCGCGCATCACGAGCAATAGTTAATGCCATATCCACGTTGTTACGTTTCGCCATTGATATTTGTGCCGATGTTGCTTTACCTTCGTTGCGTAAAACACCCAAACGCCAAGTTAATAGTTGTGCTTTAGTGATTTCGGTAATCATTTCGGCTAATTTTTTTTGTTGTAATTGAAAAGCCCCGATTGGCTTATCAAACTGAATGCGTTCTTTAGAATATCTTAAAGCCGTATCGTAACAATCCATTGCAGCACCGATCGCCCCCCAAGCAATACCGTATCGAGCTGAATCTAAACAGCCAAGTGGTGCGCCTAATCCCGATTTGTTTGGTAATAAGTTTTCTTTAGGAACTTTTACGTTATCAAAAATTAATTCGCCGGTTGCCGATGCACGTAACGACCATTTGTTGTGTGTTTCCGGAGTTGTAAAACCTTCCATACCGCGTTCAACGATCAATCCGTGAATACGTCCGCTTTCGTCTTTCGCCCAAACTACAGCAATATCTGCAAATGGCGCGTTCGAAATCCACATTTTAGCTCCGTTTAACAAGTAATGGTCTCCTTTGTCTTTAAAGTTGGTAACCATTCCGCCTGGGTTCGATCCAAAATCAGGTTCAGTTAAACCAAAGCAACCAATCATTTCGCCGGTTGCTAATTTCGGAAGGTATTTCATGCGTTGTTCTTCGTTTCCGTATTTCCAAATTGGATACATTACTAACGATGATTGAACCGATGAGGTGGAACGTACACCTGAATCGCCACGCTCAATTTCTTGCATAATTAATCCGTACGAAATCTGGTCTAATCCTGCACCACCGTATTCCACAGGAATATATGGTCCAAAACCGCCAATTTCGCCCAAACCTTTTACAATCTGTGTAGGGAATTCAGCACGTTGTGCGTAATCTTCAATAATGGGCGAAACTTCTTTCTTAACCCAAGCACGCGCAGCATCGCGTACTAATTTATGTTCTTCTGTAAGTAAATCGTCTAATAAATAATAATCTGGTGCCTGAAATAAATCCGGTTTCATATCTACAATTGTTTAGTTGTCACAAAAATACTTATTTTTTAAGAAGAAAAAAGTTAGAAGGTAGAAAAAGATTTTAACTATTAACTTAGCTTATCAAAACAATCGTAATTGTTCGCCTTTTGTTCCATCAAACAAATCGGTTGATAATGCAGGAAATTTAGATCGATTAAAAAATTTCTTTCTACCAATTTCGAATGTTTTGTGAATCATATCGGCAAAATTTCCGTTACCAGCATTTCTTTTAGCAATATTCTTTTCGGCTAAATTTCCTCTATGCAGTGATGCGATTTGATTTAAAACCTTTTCTTTTCGATCAGGATAATGCGTTTCCAACCAATCTTTAAAAACCGGTTCCACTTCGTCGTTCAATCCTACTAAAGTATATCCAAAAGAGTTCGCTCCGTTTTCTGCAACTGTTTTTAATATCGGTAGAATTTCCATACTGTTTAACCCGGGAATGATCGGCGCAACCATTACGTGTGTTGGAATGTTGTTTTCTGATAAAGTTTGCAGTGCTTTTAATTTTGTTTTTACCGATGACGTTCTGGGTTCTAAAACTCGGCGTAATTCTTCGTTTATTGTTGGGATACTTAAAGATACATTTACCAGATTTTTAGTTGCCAGTTGTTTTAAAATATCTAAATCACGGATTATTAATGCATTTTTTGTGATGATACTCACCGGATGACGGTAATCTAAACACAATTGCAGTATTTTTCGAGTGATTTCTAATTTGCGTTCTAAAGGTTGGTAGCAATCTGTGTTGCCCGAAAGTTGAATGGTTGATGCTTGGTAACCTCGTTTTAAAAAGAATTGTTCTAAAAGTTCCGGAGCATTTTTCTTTACCAAAATTACTCGTTCAAAATCTATACCTGCGCTAAATCCCCAATATTGATGTGTAGGTCGGGCATAGCAATACGCACAACCATGTTCACAACCCTGATACGGATTTACAGAATAAAGAAAAGGTAAGCTGTTTCCTTTTACTTTATTGACAATGGTTTTTGGAAATACCTCTAAAATCTGTGTTTTAGCTAGTTCTTCCTCGTAATCATCTTGATAAATTGTGGTTTCATATCGGTTTTTAAAAAACCTGTTATGAATGTTTTCAACGGCGCCTTGCCCTTTTACAAATTCTTTTTTCATTATAACCATTTTAAACAATGTAAAATTAGAAAATACCTATGATGTTAACCGTCGTTTGTAAAAACAAAAAAACTCAATCTTTTTTAGATTGAGTTTTTTAATAGGGAATTAAAATAGTTTTATTTTTTTACAAATTTAGAAGAAGCTTTTCCTTCGTTTGTTGTAATGTCAATTAAATAAGTGCCTGCAGAAAGATCAGATACATTAATTGTTGTAGCGTTGTTTAATGTTCTTACAATTCTTCCAGATAAATCGGTGATTTTAATTTCTTTCATTTCTAAACCATTTTTAGATGAGATATTTAAAACATCCGAAGTTGGGTTAGGGTATAAATTAAAGTTCTCTGTGAAGAATTTCTCTGCTGATACGGTACCTGTTGTAGTAATTTTGAAATCATCAATTGCAAAACCAAATTGATCATTAGAAACACAATTTATAGCAATATATACTTGTTTTGCATCGTAAGAT
This sequence comes from uncultured Flavobacterium sp., assembly GCA_946479395.1. The sequence continues at coordinate 8,693 of CAMLFV010000049.1, forward strand.
GGATCTAAATTGAATGTGTATTCAACCCATTGAGCTGTAGCTGGGTTTGTTACATATGGTGAGGCTGTAATAATTGTGAAATCCGCAGGAGCTGTTCCTGTAGTTGATATTCCCACTTTAAAGCGTTCTGCTCCAAATTGAGTGTCACATGATTTAGCCCAAAATTTCAGAACATTACCAGTACTGCCTAGCATTATTTGTGGTGAGATTAACCAATCATTATTGGCTGGTGTTGAAGCAAAGCAAACCATTGACTTTGATCCGGTACGCGCAGTCCAATCTGAAGTAGCAGATGCTGTTAAGGGAGGTGTGGTTGCAGTAGGATTAAAAACTATAAATGATTTTGCAACGCCAGTATTAGTAAAATTTACACCTTGAAAACCATATGTAACTAATTTGTCAACATCAGTAAGCGTCCAATTTCCAACATTTGCAATCGCAAAATCTGTGTAAGTTTCAAAGCTGTCTTCAAAAACCACAGTTTGTGCTTTTGCAGTAAACAAAGAGCCTAATAAAAGAGTAGAAAGTAATAATTTTTTCATGATGGTATTTTTTTAAATTAATTTTATAAAATTATAAAAAATAATAACATATAAAAATATTTTTGTAAAAAAAAGCAATTGATTTTTTAAAAAGATTGGATGTGTTAAAAATTCAAATAAAAATCTTTTGTAAGTTCTGTGTATGCTGCGGTGTATTTGTGGCGATCTGTTTCAATGGTTAATTCATCAACAAATGGCTCTTGTTTAATTCTGGAAAAAGCTAGTAAACTGCGTTTAATTTCTGTTGTTTCGTTTCCTTTAACTCGGGTTATTTTCAATGGAAATAATCCAACAGATTGCGCTAGTGATATAAAATTTTTTTCTTCTTTAAAAGGAATAATTACAGCAAAGATTCCATTTTCTGAAAGTAATGCTTGTGCCGATTCTATTAATTCATCAAACGGCAAAGCTTCCTGAAAGCGCGCCTGATCTCGTTTATCATTTCCAGATGAATAATTTTCGGAATAAAAAGGAGGGTTCGATACAATTAAATCGTACTCTTCTTCGTCTTCAAAAATTTCTTCGGTAAATTCATCAATCGATGCGTGGTAACAAAACAAACGGTCGTTCCATTTACTTTGTTCAAAATTTTCTACACATTGTTCGTAAGCTTCTTCGTCAATTTCAACAGCATCAACCTGCTGTGCATCGCTTCTTTGAGCCAACATTAACGCAATTAAACCTGTTCCTGCGCCAATATCCAATATATTAAACGGTTTGTGAAAAAGAGGAGCCCAAGCGCCTAACAAAACGCCGTCTGTACCAACTTTCATGGCACAACGATCTTGTTGAACAGTAAATTGTTTAAATGAGAACATTGAAGTAGATTTTACTTCAAAATTACTGTTTTAAAATGGAAAAACGGAGTAATTAAAGATACAAATCAATCAATCCCTCCGGAGTATTGAAAAGAATTGATTTGTTTTCGCGATTTACTTCAATAATAAATTCATCAATTAAAGGAATCAGTATCACGGCATCATCTTTCTGAACTTCAAATAGGGCTTGTACACCGTTGTCGCTAATTCGTAAAATGGTTCCGAAATTACCTAACCGCTGGTCAATGGCATCAAAACCAACAACCTCGTGGTAGTAAAATTTGTTTCCTTCTAATTTAGGAAGCATGGTAAGCGGTAAGTAAACATCTTTCCCAACAATGGTATCTGCGTCTTCTTCAGAATCCATATCTTCAAATTGGGTACGAAGAAATTTTTCTCTGTGGATTGATGATTTTTCAATAAAAAAAGGAACCAAATGTCCGTTTATTTCAACGAACATTGATTCCAATTCTGTGTACATTTCCGGCTCGTCTGTGTCTAAATAAACCAAGACTTCGCCTTTGAAACTATATTTCTTAGCGATTTTTCCTAAATAAAAACAATCTTTTTTACGCATTCAAAATCGCTTAAAAATTATGCTTCAGTTTCTTCTGTATTTTCTTCTACTTCTGGAGTAGCTTCTTCTGCAGTTGCAGCTTCAGCAGCAGCTTTAGCTTCTTGTGCAGCAGCAATACGTTTTGCATTTACTTCTTTTTCAGCGTTTAATGCAGCAGCTTTAGCAGCAGCTTTGTTATCGGCTAATCCAGAAACTTTTGAACTTACTTTGTTTGCTTTTTCATCTAACCAAGCAGTGAATTTTGCATCAGCTTGCTCTTGAGTTAAAGCACCTTTACGTACACCACCGTTCAAGTGATGTTTTAATAAAGCACCTTTGTAAGATAAAATTGCACGAGCAGTATCTGTTGGTTGCGCACCGTTAAATAACCATTTTGCAGCAGCGTCAACATTTAAGTCAATTGTTGCAGGGTTAGTGTTTGGATTGTAAGTTCCGATTTTTTCTAAGAATTTACCATCTCTTTTAGCACGTGCATCAGCAGCTACTACCCAGTAAAAAGGTTTTCCTTTTTTACCGTGTCTTTGTAATCTAATTTTTACAGACATAATCTTTAAATGATTTAAGCGAGGTTCCCGACCTCTTAATTATTAAAATTGAAGTGCAAAAGTAATTATTTTTTTGTAATGATTGATTATTAACTAGTAAAAATTAACCTTAAGTTGTTAAATTTTAAAAAAGTTAAATAATTATTAAAAAAAATGATTTGCTGTTAAAGAAAAAATTCTATTTTTGTTTGGTAACATTGAATTCAGAATCTAAATAGAATATGAAAAAATACTTTTTATTTGCATTAATGGCAGTTTCACTAGTGTCTTGCGAAGAAGAATTAACTGTAAATACTCCTACATTTGAAGCCATGAAAAGTTATGACTTTTGGCGCGCTACAAAATTAACGGCAAATGTTGATAATGGTAATTTGGTAATTGTTGGTGCAACCGATTCAGAAAACGTTACTTTATTTATTCATAATTACGAATCAGGAAAAGAATATGAATTAGGTACAACCAACCATCATGTTGCTACGTATTCTAAAATAGAAAATGATACAGTGTACTTATACAGTACTTCGTCATCAACAGGAAAAGGATATGTTAAGTTAGATCCGCACGAAACACAAGTTCCTGGAACTATTTCTGGAACATTCTATGCGGAAATGGTGCCGGTTGATCCTACATTGGTTTTGCCAGAAACGCCAGTAGTAAACTTTAACAAAGGAGTGTTTTTTAGAATTCCTATAGTTTATCCACCGGTGCAGCCAGAAACACCTAATCCATAATAAATTTAAAAAATTTGTTTAACACATACTTAAGTCGTTCTTTATTAAGAGCGACTTTTTTTATCGTAACTTTGTATTAAATCAAGCTGAAATTTTTCCCATGTACATAATTTTTGATACCGAAACAACTGGTTTGCCTAAAGATTGGAATGCACCTATTACCGATGTTGATAATTGGCCGCGCTGCATACAAATTGCTTGGCAGTTGCATGATGAAATGGGAAATGTTGTGGAACATGAAGATTATTTGATTAAGCCAGAGGGTTTTGATATTCCGTATGATTCTGAACGAATTCACGGAATTTCTACCTTATTGGCAACCGAAAAAGGTATTGATATAAATACGGTTCTAACCAAGTTTAATACGGCTTTGGGTAAAGCTAAATTTGTTGTGGGACAAAACGTTGGATTTGATTTGAATATAATGGGTGCCGAATTTCATCGAGCATCGGTAACGACACCATTAAATTCAATGGCAGTTTTGGATACGTGTACCGAAGTTACTGCCAATTTATTAAAACTTCCCGGTGGTCGTGGTGGTCGTTTTAAACTACCTACATTGACTGAGCTGCACGAATATTTGTTTGATGTACCTTTTGGCGAAGCGCACAACGCCACAGCCGATGTGGAAGCTACTACAAGATGTTTTTTTGAATTGATCCGTAAAAATGTTTTTACAGAAAACGAATTGCAACAACCAACCGGATACTTGCAGCATTTTAAAGAAGTAAATCCGCAACCTTTTCAGTTAATTGGGTTAAAACACATCAATCTTAAAAAAGCATCCGAAGAAATTCGCAAGCAGTTAGAAGCTGCAGGTGTTATAAAAGGTGAAGCGGAGAAAACCACCATTACAGCCGATATTAAAAAGGCGTACAACGAAGCAGTTTTTGCGCATTTGCATAATCATACACAGTTTTCGGTTTTGCAATCAACGATCGATATTGGTGCAATGATTAAAAAATCGGCAAAAGAAAAAATGTCGGCTTTGGCAATGACCGATCACGGGAATATGATGGGCGCTTTTAAGTTTGTAAGTGCGGTTTTAGATCATAACAAAAATGCAAAAAAAGCCAACGAAGTTGCGATTGAAAATGGAGAAGATCCTACAGAAACCGAACTAAAGCCTATTGTTGGATGCGAGTTTTTTGTATGCGAAAATCATACCGATAAATCAAAAAAAGACAATGGTTACCAAGTGGTGCTTTTGGCAAAAAATAAAAAAGGGTATCACAACCTTGCAAAACTATCGTCAATAGCGTCGATCAATGGTTTTTACTACGTTCCGCGTATCGATAAGCAAGTTCTTTTGCAATATAAAGAAGATATTATTGTGCTTTCGGGAAATTTATATGGCGAAGTGCCCAGTAAAATTTTAAATATCGGAGAAAAGCAGGCAGAAGAAGCGCTTTTATGGTGGAAAGAACATTTCAAAGATGATTTTTATCTGGAAATCATGCGCCATAATCAAGAAGATGAAGATCGTGTAAATAAAACACTGATTGCGTTTTCTAAAAAGCACAACGTAAAATTAATCGCAACAAACAACACCTATTATTTAGAACAATCTGATGCCAATGCACACGATATTTTACTGTGCGTAAAAGATGGCGAAAAGCAGGCAACCCCTATTGGTCGTGGTCGTGGATATCGTTATGGCTTACCAAATCAGGAGTATTTTTATAAGACTCAAGATGAAATGAAGGCGCTTTTTAAGGATCTGCCCGAAGCTATTATCAATATTCAGGAGATTGTCGATAAGATAGAAGTGTACTCGCTATATCGAGATATTTTACTTCCAAAATTTGATATTCCAGCCGAATTTATCCATCCAGAAGATGAAATTGATGGAGGTAAAAGAGGTGAAAATGCTTATTTACGCTATTTAACTTACGAAGGTGCAAAACGCCGATACAAAGAAATCAATGATGTTATAACCGAACGATTAGATTTTGAACTAAAAACCGTAGAAAATTCCGGCTATCCTGGATATTTTCTAATTGTTCAGGATTTCATTGCCGAAGCCCGTAAAATGAATGTATCGGTTGGTCCGGGTCGCGGATCTGCTGCTGGTTCTGCAGTGGCTTATTGTTTGGGAATTACAAATTTAGATCCTATAAAATACGATTTACTTTTTGAGCGTTTTCTGAATCCTGATCGTGTGTCGATGCCCGATATCGATATCGATTTTGATGATGAAGGTCGTGGTCGCGTAATGGATTACGTAATTAATAAATACGGATCTAATCAGGTGGCACAAATCATTACGTATGGTAAAATGGCAACAAAATCGGCAATTAAAGATGCGGCGCGGGTGTTGGATTTACCTTTATACGAATCGGAACGAATCGCCAAAATGATTCCGACAATGATGCCGAGTAAGTGGAATTTACGTCGATTTTTATCTGAACCGGAAGATGCGATCAAGAAAGCTTTACGATCTGATGAATTTGATGCTGTGAAAGAACTGATCAATGTTTCCAATCAAAACGATTTACTTTCAGAAACCATTCAGCAGGCAAAAATCATTGAAGGATCCATGCGTAACACGGGAATTCATGCGTGTGGAGTAATTATTACACCAGACGATATTACCAACTTCGTTCCTGTGCAAACCGCGAAAGATTCCGATTTATACGTAACTCAGTTTGACAACTCGGTTGCCGAAAGTGCCGGTTTGTTGAAGATGGATTTCTTGGGCTTAAAAACCCTTACATTAATAAAAGATACGGTTGCCATTATAAAACAACGTACTGGTTTAGAGATCGATCCGGAAGAAATTCCGATTGACGATGTTAAAACCTACGAATTATTCCAACGCGGTGAAACGGTAGGTGTGTTCCAATACGAATCGCCCGGAATGCAGAAATACATGCGTGAATTAAAGCCAACGGTTTTTGGAGATTTAATTGCCATGAATGCTTTGTATCGCCCGGGCCCGTTAGAATATATTCCATCGTTCGTTCGAAGAAAAAACGGCGAAGAAGAAATTACGTACGATTTAGATGCCTGCGAAGAATATTTAAAAGAAACCTACGGAATTACCGTTTATCAGGAACAGGTAATGCTTTTGTCGCAGAAATTGGCAGGTTTTACAAAGGGTGAAGCCGATGTTTTGCGTAAGGCAATGGGTAAAAAACAAAAAGATGTTTTGGATAAAATGAAGCCTAAATTTGTGGAACAAGCAGCTGCAAAAGGGCACGATCCTAAAACATTAGAAAAAATATGGAAAGACTGGGAAGCCTTTGCATCCTACGCCTTCAACAAGTCACACTCAACTTGTTATGCGTGGGTGGCGTATCAAACCGCTTATTTTAAGGCACATTATCCGGCAGAATATATGGCTGCGGTGCTTTCAAACAACATGAACGATATTAAATCGGTTACTTTTTTTATGGAAGAATGCCGTAGAATGGGATTAGATGTTTTAGGTCCCGATGTAAACGAATCGCACTACAAATTTGCGGTGAACGAGAATTATCAGATCCGTTTTGGAATGGGTGCGATAAAAGGAGTGGGCGAGGGTGCTGTGAATACCATTATCGAACATAGAAAAGACGGGAACTATAAATCGATTTTCGATCTGGCAAAACGAATCGATTTAAGATCAGCCAATAAAAAAGCATTCGAAAATCTGGCATTG
>CAMLFV010000050.1 GCA_946479395.1 uncultured Flavobacterium sp.
TCAATGGTGTACCACGCTGCAGCATACAAGCATGTACCTTTAATAGAGGATAATCCTCACGAGGCAATTTTTGTTAATGTGTTGGGAACTAAAAATGTGGCGCAGCTTTCAAAAGAATATAAGGTTAACCGTTTTGTAATGGTTTCTACAGACAAAGCTGTAAACCCGAGCAATGTTATGGGGGCGAGCAAACGTATTGCAGAAAAGTACGTGCAATCTTTGGCTCAGAAACTTAAAAAAGAAAACAACAACACAACAAAATATATCACTACCCGTTTTGGAAATGTATTAGGATCTAACGGATCGGTAGTACCATTATTCACTAAGCAAATTGAGAACGGTGGACCAATTACCATTACGCATCCTGATATTATTCGATACTTTATGACAATCCCCGAAGCTTGTCAGTTGGTTTTAGAAGCTGGATCAATGGGTAACGGAGGCGAAATTTATATTTTTGATATGGGCAAACCTGTTAAAATTATCGACCTTGCTACAAAAATGATTAAATTAGCCGGTTTGGAACCTAAAAAGGATATTGAAATTAAAGTTGTAGGTTTACGCCCAGGCGAGAAATTGTACGAAGAACTGTTAAATGACAGTGCTACAACACTACCTACACACCACGAAAAAATTATGATTGCCCAAGATATAAATGAAGATTACGAATTTATCTCAAATCAAATTGAAGAATTAAAGCATTTATCAGCAGCTTATTTAGTTTTAGATACTGTTGCTACAATGAAAAAAATTGTACCCGAATTTAAAAGTTTAAATTCAACTTTTGAAAAACTAGATTAAATATTTATGAAAAAGATAATTTTACCTATTGTAGTTGCCACTGTTTTGTTGACTTCCTGCGCATCAAGAGAAAAAATTGCATATTACCAGGGAATTGACAATACAGAAATTGTTAACAAAAAGTTTGAAACAAAAATCAACCCAGACGATTTGTTAATGATCCTCGTATCCGCACAAGATCCATTAGCAGTACAACCTTTTAACTTAACTACCAATTTAAGTGTTGATCCAATGAATCAAGCAGGTGGCGGACAAATGCAACAACAATTGTATTTGGTTGATGATAAAGGCTATATTGATTTTCCTACTTTAGGAAAAATTGATGTTGGCAATAAAACAAAAGAGCAAATTGTTCAAGATTTACAAACAAAAATATCAAAGTACGTAAAAAACCCAATTGTTAATTTGCGTATTATGAACTATAAAGTAACAGTTCAGGGCGAAGTTAAAATGCCGGGAACGCACCGAGTTACATCAGAAAGAATTACGTTGTTAGAAGCAATTTCCCTATCGGGCGATTTAACAACCTACGGTAAACGTGATAATATTTTGGTTTTGCGTGAAGAAAACGGAGAGATAAAATCACACCGTGTTGATTTGACTAAAGCTGATTTCATCAACTCTGATTTTTACTATTTAAAACAAAACGATGTGGTGTATGTAGAACCAAATAAAGTAGCTGTTAATTCATCTGCAGTTGGTCCAAACATCTCAATTTATTTATCGGCAATATCTTTATTATTAACCACAGTAGCCATTATACTTACAAATTCTAACAAATAATGACTGAAGAAAAAGACAACGTTATAAACTTAAAAGAAGAATTATTTAAGTATTTAGCACATTGGAGATGGTTTGTTTTAAGTGTTTTCGTTTCGCTTATTTTAGCTTTTTTATACCTAAAATTTACTCCCAAAAGCTACAGTGTTGCTACAAAAATTTTAATTAAAGACGAAAAAAGCAATGATTTAGCAAACCAGTTAAGTGCATTTTCAGAAATGAGCATGCTTGGTAATTCTAAAAATAATATTGAAAACGAAGTTGAAATTCTTAAATCAAGAACTTTAATTTACAATACTTTAGATTCTTTAAACTTAAACATTCAATATTTAGATGCATCTGAAGTCATTGAAAAAGATCTATATAAAAAATCTCCTGTTCAAGTTGTTTGGAACAACGATCAACTTACAAAAACAGTAACTATTGAATTACACAATATTACGGCTAATGCTTTCGATGTTTCTGTAAACGATACTAAAATAGGAAACACTACTTTTGGCAAAAGTATAAACAGTGAATACGGATCTTTTATTGTTAATAAAACCGGTGCTTTAAACAAAGTTAGCGAACTTAAAATTAACGTTTTCCCAAAATTGCAACATGCCGAAAGTTATCAAAAAATTTTAAGCGTAGCACCGGCAAGCAAAACGTCAAGCGTTATTGATGTTTCGATTATTGATAAAACTCCCGAAAAAGCTGCCGATTTCTTAAACACGTTGGTTTATAATTATAATTTAGGTGGAATAAAAGACAAACGTTTTATATCAGAAAACACCTCTGAATTTATTTCGGATCGATTAACTTTAATTGGCACTGAATTAGGAGATGTAGAATCGCAAGTAGAAGGCTATAAAAACGCTAATAATTTATCAGACATTGAAACCGAAGTTAAATTATATTTAGATAACCTATCATCATTTGAAAAATCGGTTTTAGAGAATGAAACCAAAATTAATATTGTTAACGATTTAATTCGTCACATCAGCAGAACAAAATACGATGATTTGGTTCCTGGAGGATTGTTAACTGACGATGCTGGGTCTGAAAGTTTTATTCAGGAAATCAACCAATTAATCTTGGAAAAGCAAAAGTTAGCTGTTAGTGCAACGACAGAAAACACGAATTATATTCGTTTAGAAGAGCAAATTCGTGCTTTAAAATCAAATTTACAGGCAAGTTTAAGAAGAAATTTAAGCTCGTTACAAATTGTAAAAAATGATTACAAACGTCAGGAAAACGAAATGCAGTCAAAACTTTCTCAAGTTCCTCGTCAGGAAAAAGAATTTAGAATCATTGACCGTCAGCAAAAAGTAAAAGAAGCTTTATACTTGTTTTTACTTCAAAAACGTGAAGAAACCAATATTACGCTTGCAGCAACTGATATGAATGCAAAGGTGATTGATAAAGCTATTGCTACTGATAAGCCTGTTGCACCAAAAACAATGATAATTTTATTGGCGGCTTTAGTTTTAGGAGCCATAATTCCTTTCATTGTAATTTACATCACAAACCTGTTAGACACGAAAATCAAAAACAGATTTGATGTTACCGATAATTCAGATATTCCGTTTTTGGGAGATATCCCTACATCAGAATCAAGCGGTGAATTAATGGAAATAGGCAGCAGATCAAGTGCAGCCGAAGCCGTACGTATTGTTAGAACGAATTTAGATTTTATATTATCAGACAAAGCAGAAGACGAATGTAAAGTAATCTTTTTAACATCAACTATTTCTGGTGAAGGTAAAACATTTGTATCTGCAAATTTAGCTGCAACATTTTCTCTTTCGGGCAAAAAAGTTTTATTAATAGGTTTAGATTTACGTAATCCAAAATTATATGAGTATGTAAAAGTAAATCCTTTAGGTATTTCAAATTATATAACATCAAACAATAAATCGTTGAATGATTATATATCTCCTGTTGAAGGATATGAAAACTTTGATGTATTATCATCAGGATCAATTCCTCCAAACCCAACAGAGATTTTAATGAACAAAAAAATAAAAGAGGTTTTTGACACCTTAAAAACCCAATACGATTATATTATTGTTGATACCGCTCCGGTTAGTTTGGTTACAGATACTTTGTTAATTAGTAAATATGCTGATGCTACGATTTATGTGGTTAGAGCCAATAAGATTGATAAAGAAATGTTAAGAATACCTAACGAATTGTACAAAGACAAAAAACTAAATAAACTTTCGTTAGTCTTAAATGATTCTGATGTTACAAAAGGTTATGGATATGGATATGGTTATGGATATGGCGCAAAGGTTGAGCAAAAACAACTTTGGAAGAAGATACTGGGAATCAAATAATCAAGTTAACCAATAAAAGTCTAATCTTTTAGGAATTGTTATTAATAGAAAAAGTTCGATACAATATCGAACTTTTTCTATTAAATTAGAATTGAATACTATAACTATGTTTTGTTTTATTAATTCAATTTTTCAACTGTTTCTCTCCAAATATCCAATTCAGGAATTCCCGGTTTGCGTTTTCCAAAGAACTGAACAATAATATCGCCCATTTCGTTGAAAACCTCAATAGCCGTAACTACACCATCTTCGGTTGGTTTACGTACCACCCAAGTTTGTGCAATTTTGCTCATATCTAAATGCAGGTTAAAATCAGGATCCATGATGTTGTACCATTCTTGGTGCCACATAGTTTTGCGTACACGACCTGTGTGTATTTGAATGTTTCCTTTGTTACCCACAAAAACCATGATTGGTGTTTTTTCTTTTGCAACTTCTTCTAACATGGTAACAATTCCGTCTTTAGAAATTTGTTTTGCATGAAAATCAGACGGAGCCATGCGTAAAGCTTGTGTACGGCTCACACCAAATTTGCGTAACATCATAAAAAAGTCGTGCGTATCTTTAAGGTCTAACCAAGCTTGTTTAAATCCTTCAACATCAATTTCGTTGTCTGGTTTTTCATCTAAATTTAATTCGTAAGCTTCCGATGTTTCAAACGGTTGTTGATCTTCGCTTTTGTATTTTTCAACCAAAGCTTCAAAAGCTTCCACATTACTATCGGCAGTTAAAAATATTTTGTGGATAGCTTCGCCGTCTTTTCCAAAAAACTGAATGCTTCTTGATGTTCCGCGTGCGTTTTCTTCAATAACAGTAAAAACTTTTTTCCAGTGCGATAAAAAGATTCTTAAATCGATATCTTCGTTCACAAACAAACCTGCATGCGGATTAGAAAAATCGGCATTTGCATAAATTCCTTTGCGTTCGTGCACGCATTCTTCGTTACGTGTTAAAGCCATTACTTTACCTAACGATTCTATTTCAGCAAGCAGTTCTTTAAATTCCGGACGTAAACGCGTTACGTTGCTACCAATGTTTGTTGCCAATAATTCCATTTCGCTAACACCTAATTTTTGTGCGGCATTGCGTATTCTTAAATGAGGTTGCTCTTGCTTAAGCGCGTCCCATTGGGTTTTTAAACTTTCAGTTGTATTCATTGTTGATTAGATTTATCCGAATAATATAATTGGTTGTTGGTTTTCGGGGTGAGGGGTAATAATGCAGGGATACTGATAAACGCGCGAAATACGTTCTTGCGTAAGTACTTTTTTAGGTTCATCGAACATTTCAATAGAACTTTTGTTCATTAAAATTAATCGGTCTGCAAATTGCGAGGCAATGTTTAAATCGTGCAAAACAACCAATGCCGAATTGTTCTGATTTGTGAACTCTTTAATTAAATGAAGCGTTTTAAACTGATGCGCCACATCAAGATTATTCAAAGGTTCATCTAACAAAAGTAGTTTGTTTTCGATGTTATTTTCAAGTTGGCCAAAAACGCGTGCTAAATGCAAACGCTGTTTTTCACCGCCTGAAAGTTGTTCGTATTCGCGATCGGTTAAATGACTGGTTTCGACTTTTGCCATCCATTTTTCAACAATTTCCAAATCACTTAAATCGGCTTCGTTTTTAAAGTAGGGATACCTACCCATTAGAACAATTTCGTCGTTCTTTAAGTTGATTTCGTTTGACTGATGTTGAGAAAATTTGGCACGATGCTTTGGAATTTCGCTTCGTTTGTAACTTTTAACATCTTTATCTTTAAAAGTAAATTCTTTAGCTTGATAAGGAATTTCGTTGGCAACACAGCTTAAGAAAGTCGATTTTCCGGCTCCGTTTGGTCCTACAATAGCAATTAATTCTCCTTTGTTTATCTCTAAATTAATATCTTTTAAAAGAAATCGATCTTTAACTTGAAAGCTTAAATCGTGAATTTTTATCATTTTAATTTTCTTTTATAATTAATTAAGATCGAAATAAATACAGGCGCGCCCATAATGGCTGTTAAAATACCAATTGGCAGTTCGGCAGGAACTACGATGGTTCTACTAATAGTATCGGCAATTAACAAAACTACTGCTCCCAAAAGCATTGATAAAGGTAGTAAAATATTGTAATTAGAATTAAAAACAAATCTTAAAATATAAGGAACTACCAATCCAACAAAGCCAATTGTTCCGTTGAAAGCCACCACGCAGCCTACCATTAACGAGACAATAATAATGATTTCGCGTTTGGTTTTTTCAATATCGAATCCTAAATGAGCAGCTTCTTTTTCGCCCAACATTAACGCATTTAAAATTTTACCTTTTGATAATAAACGAATGCTTCCTATTAATACCACGATGAAAACCAAGCAGACTTTCCACCAGTTTGATCCGGCTAAACTTCCTAAAGACCAAAAAGTGATGTTTCTTAATTCTTCTTCGGTAGAAATATAAGTTAAGAAACCCGTTACAGCACCTGTTAATGCCGTAATAGCCACACCAGATAACAATAAAATTAGAATGTGCGTTTTACCGTTTGATGTTGCCATTTTGTAAACAAACCACATAGTTAACAATGCACCGATAAACGCCATAACGCTTAAAAAAACATAACGGAAAAATGCCGGTAGCAGGTGCATTACAGCAGATCCAAAAACAATTGTTAAAGCTGCGAATAATACTGCACCTGAAGTGATTCCTATTAAATCGGGTGATGCCAATGGGTTTTTAAACAAGCCTTGTAAACTTGTTCCGCTAATTGCCAAAGCAGCTCCGGTTAAAATTGCCATTAATATTCGTGGAATACGCAATTCTATCAATACAAAAGAATCGGCTGTGTGGGTGTTTGTATTAAAATAGGTGCTTATAATTTCAAACACCGAATGGTTGAAATCATAAGCACCTAAATATAATGCCGTTACTAAAGCAACAAGTAATACTATAAAGAACGCAACTTTGTAAACAGCAACTTTTTTCTTCATTATTGTAATTTGTTATGTAATTCTACAACAGCGTCGCCTACACGCGGACCAAAACCTGAAAGGTATTGTCCGTCCATTGTAACAACTTTTTTGTTTTTACCTGCATTTGTTGTAGCAATACCTTCAATTTTCAATAAACCGTCCACACCGCCTAAACTTTGTAAACCTTTATCAAACATTAAAATAACGTCTGGGTTTGTAGTTAATAAAGCTTCTGGAGTTAAAGGTTTAAAATCAGTTAAAGCAGCAGCAGCATTTTCTGCACCGGCTAATTCAATCATGCTGTGTAAAGGAGTTCCTGAACCTGCAACCATTAAGTTACCTGCACCACGAGCGTAAATAAACAACACTTTAGGTTTTTTATCGAATGCTTTAACGTTAGTCATTTTGTTAGAAATATTATCTAAAAGTGGCTGATAATTGTCTTTTTTAAGTTTTGTAGCAACTTCTGTAATTAATTTTTTACTTCCGTCTATGCTGTATTCCTGATCGATCAATACTAAAGGAATATTTGCTTTTTTCAATTGCTCGTTCAAGTTCGGGTTCACATCTTTAGTTGTTCCAAAAACAACACTTGGTTGTAATGCCAAAATGCTTTCGGCAGTAATTGAACGTACGTGACCTAAATCGGTAGCTTTTAAATCGGCAGGATATGTAGAAGTAACATCTCTACCAACAATGTTTCCGGCAACATCTAAAGCTGCCAACGTTTCAGTTACAGCTCCGTTTAAAGATACAATACGGTCTGTTTTAATTTCTGTTACAACAGTATCTGTTTCTGTAGTTGTTGTTTTGTTTTCTTCTTTTTTATTACAGCTTGCAACAACAATTGCTAAAGCAAGTACTGAGAAAAATTTCTTCATAAATAGGGTTTAATAAAAGGTTTAACTTATTATTTACGGTGCAAAAATAGCGGTTTTTTTTTTAAAAGAATATTTTATTTAGAACAAATAAAAATAACTTAATATATTTGCACCGTGATTTAAACAGAATAAATAAAAATAATGAGAATTAAATCTTTAATTTTTTCCTTGTGTTGTGTGAACGGATTTGTAATGAATGCACAGGTTGATTCATTAGAACAAAGTATTGAAGATACAAGACTTGAAGAATTAGTTATTACAGGACAATTTGAACCCCAGTCTATAAAGAAATCGGTACATAATGTAAGAGTTATTTCAAAAGAAGATATTAAGAATTTAGCTGCAAATAATTTAAGCGATATTTTAAATCAGTATTTAAATATAAACGTTACTTCAAATTCACAAACAGGTAAATCATCGGCTTCATTATTTGGTTTAGATTCACAGTATTTTAAAGTTTTAGTTGATAATATTCCAATAGTTAGCGATACCGGTTTAGGTACTAGCATTGATTTAACCCAGATTAATTTAGATAATGTTGAACGTATTGAAATTATTGAAGGAGCAATGGGTGTAACTCATGGTGCGAATGCTGTAAGTGGTATTTTAAATATTATCACCAAAAAAAATTCTAAATACGATTGGGAATTATCTGCAAGTATTCAAGAAGAAACGGTTGGTAAAGAATATGCGTTTTTCGATAAAGGTCGCCATATACAAAACTTTAAAATAGGACATAATTTTTTAAATAACTGGTATGTGTCAGTTGGGGCAAACCGCAATGATTTTAGAGGGTTTTTTAACGGAAAAGAAGGGAAAGATTATACCGAAAATGATGGAAAAAGAGGTGTAGACCAGCTTTTAAAAGATCAAATTGCAACGAATGCAACAGTTGGGTACGAAAAGAATGATACAAGAATTTTTTATAAGTTCGATTACTTAAACGAAACGGTAACCTATTATAACGACGTTGTAGTGCCGGTTGATAATTATCCATTTCCAACTACGTATTATTCAAATGATAAGCGTGTTCCAACAAACCGTTTTTATCATCATTTAAACTATTACGGCAAATTGTTTAACGATTTAATTTTTAACATTTCGGTATCTCACCAAAAACAAAAACGCGAAGAAGAAACTTATAATTATTATATTTTAGATAAAGAAGAACTAAATAATAAAAAGGAAGTTTTTCACTCTAACGAAGTTTTATATTCAACGGGAACCATTACCAATTTTACAAAAAGTAAAAAGTTTGATTTTCAGGTAGGATACGAATTTGTAAATGAAAACAGTTTTGCAGATGCTTCTGCCGGAATGTTTAAAAATGAAGACAAGCAAGATGCCGATGTTAGAAAAAGAATGGAAAATTACGATGTCTTTGTTTTAGGTGAAGTAAATTTTACCGATAAGTTTTCGCTACGCGCCGGAACAAGATATTCTTTTCAATCAAGATTCGAAGATCAGCAATCCTATTCATTAGGTTTACGTTATTTATTTCCAAACGATATCGAAGCCCGTTTATCATCAGGTTTTTCTTACAGAACACCAAATTTTGCCGAATTATATACTTATTTTGTAGATTCAAATCATAATATTCAAGGAAATCAAAATTTAATTCCGGAACATAGTAATTATTTCGAAGCAAACGTTAAGAAAAATACCATTTTCAAATCGGGTGTAAGTTTGTACAACAGCTTAAGTTCGGGACTTATGTTTGTTGACGATAAAATAAGTATGTTGTTAACAAGTACAGATCCAATACAAACCTATCAATATAT
This sequence comes from uncultured Flavobacterium sp., assembly GCA_946479395.1. The sequence goes on from CAMLFV010000050.1 coordinate 9,515, forward strand.
TAATGTTGACGATTATAAAATGTGGAATATAACTGTTGATAACCGTCTTTCATACAAAAATTGGAATTTAGCTGCAGGTTTTGCCTTAATAGGAATTTCACAGCAAATTAATACAGGTGCTTTACAAACAATTTCAGACGATAAATTTTTATACGTTTTTAACGTAAACGCCGCATTAAGTTATCAACTTCCAAAATACCAAACACAGTTTAGTGTGTATTTTAAACACAACGGTAGTTCGCAACAATTTGTGGCTAACCCAGATGATCAATCTGAATTTTTATTATCAAAAATCGATTCGTTTAGTTGGTTAGATGCCTCTGTAAGAAAAAGTTTTTTTAGCGGGAAATTTGAAGCAATGGTAGGTGCACGAAACATTTTAAATGTAGTCAATGTGCAAAATTCGCAAACTACAAGCATTGGTGGTAGCGCACACACATCAACCAATAATCTTATGTTGGGTTATGGTAGATCTTACTTTGTAAAACTTACGTACAATCTTAATTTTTAATATATAATTATATCATGAAGAAGTATTTATTATTTTTTTCGTTTCTGATTTTATCAGTTTATTCTTGTAAAGATGATGATGGAGTAGATTCAGGACCTCTTGCAGTAAGTTTTGCTGTTCCGTCTGCAAATCTTACAGAAGAAGTAACAGATGTTGTTATTTCTTTCTCAAAAGCTACATCATCAGCAGGTACTATTACACTTGGCGTGGAAGAAACAGAAGCTGAATATGGTGTTGATTACACTACAAACCCAGCAGGATCTGCATCAACATTAACAGTTCCATTTGAAGCTGGTGTATCTAAAGTAATTTTCAAATTCAATAAATTGATTCCTGCAGTTGAAGGTGAGGTTAAAAATATAAAATATACAATTAATGCAATCTCAACTAACTATGAGATTGCAGGAAACAATACAACACTTTTAAACTTTAACGAAACTGCTCTTACAGGTAAATCATTAGCACCGCAAGTTGGTGGTCCATCACAGGCAAATCAGGTTTATATCGATTTAAGCAGTGGTGCAATGACAACAGTTCCTCGCGTTTCTTGGGATTTAGGATTTTACTCTGGTAACGAATTTAGAGTTATCTTGAACAATTCAGTAAAAATGTCTGCCAAGTCTTTAAACAGTACAGATCTTGGAGCAGTTGTAGCAGAAGATAACACAATGCTTATTTCTCAAGGTTCAGGAAGTGTTAATCAAATTGACAACCCAACAGGAGTTATTACAGGAACTGCAATTGCAGAAGTATCGGCTAACGATGCAGAAAATTCTGTTTATTTGATTAATTTAGGAAGCAACCCTTCAACAACTCCGCCAACTTTAGGTTCGGTTGCTGCAGATTCAGGTGCACACAGAGGATGGAAAAAAATTAGAGTATTAAGAAGTGCTAACGGTTATAAATTACAATATGCTAATTTAGATGCTACTACTTTTAACGAAGTTATCATTGATAAAAATTCGGCTTTCAACTTTAATTTCTTTAGCTTTACTGCAAATGCAACAGTAAATGTAGAGCCGCAAAAAGGGAAGTGGGATCTTAATTTCACGACATTTACAAATATTTTCGGAGGTAACACACCTTATTTCTTCCCAGATTTTGTTGTAAATAACAGTAGAGGTGGAGCGTTGGCTTACAGTGTTTCTACAGCAGATTTTTCTTTCGCAAATTTCACAATGGCTAATGTTGATCAATCTAAATTTATTGAAGATCAAAGAGGTATTGGTTCATTGTGGAGAGGGACAAGTGCTCCTGGACCAGACGGATTCCCAATCTCGCAATTTGTTCTTAAAACAGATATTTTCTTTGTATTGAAAGATCCTGCAGGAAACATCTACAAAATTAAAATGACAGGTGGTGCATTACCTAATTTAGAAAGAGGTCACCCAACTTTTGTTTACTCTTTATTATAAAATAAATCCTTATATTTTTGAAGGCTCGCACATTGTGCGAGCCTTTGTTTTTTGGAGCTAATTGTTAACGAAATCTTATAAAAATATTAAAAATCAGTGGTTTGTAATTTTATTTGTATATTTGCAAAGGAAATTCAAATAGTGACAGTGTTTGAGAAATGATTACTATTCTTCCATTTTAGAAGAAAGTTCAAACCAGCGTTCTTCTTTTTCTTCTAAAGTTTCGATTATCTTTTGCAATTCCAATCCTTTTGAGATCATCTCATCATCAGAAACCGTTCCGTTTGAAAAACCTTCTTCGATTTGTTTTTTCTGATATTCCAGATCTTTTATTTCGCGTTCAATTTTAGAAAACTCTTTTTGTTCGTTGAAACTTAAGCCTGCTTTTTTAGGCTGATTGTCTTTCCAATTAACTTTATCTTTGGGTGTATCGTCTTTTACAGGTTCGGCAGAATCTTCGTAAATTCTAAAATCGGAATAATTGCCCGGAAAATCTTCAATTTCTCCTTCGCCCCTAAACACAAATAAATGATCTACAATTTTATCCATAAAATAACGGTCGTGCGAAACTACCAATAAACATCCCGGATAATCTAACAAGAAATTTTCCAATACATTCAACGTAACAATATCCAGATCGTTTGTAGGCTCATCTAAAATTAAGAAATTTGGATTTTGAATTAAAACCGTACACAAATACAGTCGTTTTAATTCGCCACCACTTAATTTCTCAACAAAATCGTGTTGTTTTTTTCTATCGAATAAAAAGCGTTCTAACAACTGCCCTGCCGAAATGGTTCTGCCTTTTGTCAACGGAATGTATTCGCCATATTCTTTAATAATATCAATAACTTTTTGCTCAGGTTTCGGGTTGATACCGCTTTGGGTGTAATAACCAACCTTAATGGTATCACCAATGACCACTTTGCCAGAATCGGGCTGAAGCGTTTGGGTTAGTATGTTTAAAAAGGTAGATTTTCCGGTTCCGTTTTTGCCGATGATACCAATACGTTCGCCACGATTAAACAGGTAATCAAAGTTTTTTAAGATGATTTTATCGTTAAAAGATAACGACACATTGTGCATTTCAATGACTTTAGAGCCCATGCGTTCCATGTTGATCTCCTAGTCTAACTGGTGTTCTTTACGGCGTGAATTGGCTTTGTCTTTAATTACATTAAAATCGTCTTGACGTGATTTTGACTTGGTAGTACGTGCTTTCGGTTGGCGACGCATCCATTCCAATTCTTTTACAAACAAGTTTTTTGCTTTATCAATCGATGCATTTTCAGATGCAATTCGCTCTTCTTTCTTTTGCAGATAGTACGAATAATTTCCTTTGTATTGATATATTTTTCCGTTATCCAATTCAATGATTTCGTTACAAACTCGCTCTAAAAAGAAACGGTCGTGCGTTACCATGAACAACGTAATATTTTCTTTTGCAAAGTAATCTTCCAGCCATTCAATCATTTCCAGATCCAAGTGGTTGGTAGGCTCATCTAAAATCAACAAATCGGGTTTATTAATCAAAATAATTGCCAATGCTAGGCGTTTACGCTGCCCACCAGACATGTTTTTAACCTTTGCCTTTAAATCTTCGAGTTTTAATTTAAAGAGAATCTGCTTGTACTGTGTTTCAAAATCCCAGGCGTTGAATTGATCCATTTGATCGAACGCCAATTGATATTCCTCTTGATCGTCCATGTTTTCCAACGCTTTTTCGTATCGTTCAATAACCTTCAAAATTTCGTTATCTGATGCAAAAATGCTTTCTTCAACCGTTAATTCGTCTTGTAAATTAGGTTCTTGCGATAAAAACTCCATACGGATACCTTTTCTGATCACCACCTGACCCGTATCCGGAAAATCCAATCCGTTGATAATACTTAATATGGTTGATTTTCCCGTTCCGTTTTTAGCTACAAAGGCAATTTTCTGGTCTTTGTTGATACCGAACGATACGCCTTCAAACAGCGTACGCGCCCCGAAAGATTTTGATATATTTTCTACTGAAAGATAGTTCATGATTGATTTCTTGAAGCACAAAAGTACGTTTTTTTGGCTTATGAATATGATGACTTATGTATTGAAACTGATATTGTATATTAAAACAAGCGGTAACCAAATTTTAGTCGAAGTACAGGTGCAACATCTCCGTAAGTAGTATCAAAATCGTACATATAACCTAAACCAATGTTGGTATTCAATGTGAATTTTGTACCTAAACTACGTTGCAATCCCCAATGAATATCGGTTAAAAGAGCTTTGTTTAGCGCAAGACTATTAGGATGTCCAAAACTGTATTTTGTTTGTAAACCTACATAGTTTCCGGCATTATTGGCATTATTCTTCTCTTTTGCTCCGCGTTTTTCACGGTTGTACATCCATTTTAATTCTGTAGAAACAAATGGAACAGGATCAAGCAAATAAAAACTATAAGTACTTTTATTGTGATCCACTTCCATTCCCACACCTAAACCGGCTGCACTTTCTAAGAGTAAGCTTTTACCCAACGGAAGTTCGTAGGAAAATTCTGCTCCTTGCAAACCTAAACTTACTTTACCAACTTTTTCTAATGTAGATTGTGCAAAAACTGATGCATTTGCTACTAAAAGTGCTGCTAACAAACATTTTTTCATGGTGTTTTATTTTTTTATTGAGCTGGCAAAGGTCGGCTTTTAAAATAAAACTCACAAACACTAACAGGTATTGCTAAAAAAGGTTGCTGTAAAGCAACCTCTCTATTTTATATTATTCTTTGTTAACCAAGCGGTATATTTATCTCGGTTTGCAGCGTGTTCTTCAATAGTACTTGCAAATTCGTGATAACCCATGCGTTCTACACTTGCGCAAAAATAAATGTAATTGTGCTTTTCCGCATTCAGTACGGCATCTATCGAGCTTTCATCGGGCATAGCGATTAATCCTTTTGGAACACCTTTGTATTTGTAGGTATTAAACGGATGATCTAAAACCAAATCTTTTAAATAAACGCGTTTTATAACTTGTTCAAAATCGTTACTCAAAGCTTTCTTAGCATAAACAACTGTTGGATCTGCCTGTAAAAGCATGTCTTTGTTCAATCTGTTTAAGTAAGCACCTGCAACTTTTGGGCGTTCATCTACTTTTGCTGTTTCTTTTTGAACAATTGCTGCCAATGAAGAAACTTCAACCGGAGATAAATTCAATGCTTGTGCTTTTGCTTTGCGTTCATCATTCCAAAATCGAACATACGATTTTTGCAATAAATTTCTAATTTTTAAAGGCGTACTATTCCAATAAACTTCATAGGTATTTGGCATGCACATTGCCAAAACATTGTCTTTAGTCATACCCATTTCCTGTAAAAAAGCAGGTTCTGTGAATGACTGATACAAATCGGCAACATCGGGTTCTACTTGAGATGCAATCCGTTGTAACAATTTTTGCAATGTTTCCTGATTATTAAAAGTCAGCTTAACCGGAACATTATGACGTAACGATTTTATGATTCGGTAATTATTGTATCCGTTTTCAATCAAATATCTTCCCGGTTCAACCGTAGCCGATTCTCCTAATTTAGAAAACAAACCTTGTAACGATTCATAATCTTTTACATATTTCTTCAATGAATCTTGAACCTGTGCATGCGTTGCATCGGTTGGAACAAGAATATAGATGCTTTTTTCTGAAAAATTGGTGTTTGCCGTAAACGCTTTTCGGTACAACATGTATCCGAATATTAATGCTACAAAAACTCCGAGAATGGAAACGTAGCTTACTAATTTATTAATTTTCATTTAATGGATTTATTAATTGATACAGCGTTTCATCGACATATACAGAACCAACTTTGTTCCAATGTTTTTTTACTCCGATTTTTTGAAATCCAAAATTAGAAAAAAGCTTAATACTTGCACTATTTGTTTCGGCAACATTAACAAATATTTGATGCACGTTTAAAACCTGAAACGCGTAACCTAAAAGTAGTTTTACCGATTCACTGCCAAAACCTTTGTTTCTTTCGGAAGGATTTTTAACAACAATGCCCAATCCTACCCTGCTGTTTTTAG
>CAMLFV010000051.1 GCA_946479395.1 uncultured Flavobacterium sp.
ATACGCATCGTTATAGGTTTGCCAGCCTTTGTTATTGTATTTTTCGTTGGGACTGAATTCGCCTGCGCCTAAATCAAAATCGCCCGAAACATCAGGAATGCGGAAATCTGCCCATTTACAAATTTTTGCTTCTTTGGTTTGATAATCTGTCCAAAAACCTTGATACATATTGTTTATGTAGCTATCGCTGAATAAATCTAAATCGTTGTAAAAAACGGCGTTGTCTTCGGTTATTTGAAACATAGCCTGATAAGTTCCTTCAAAAACTCCAGAATGGTTGCGATCTGTCGGTTCTTTAAATTCATAAACACCAACTATTATACCTTGATGTTTTGTAGGTAAACTTACCGTTTCATCATCTAATTGTCGGTCTTTAATCTGTTTAATTGTTTGTAAGGTAATAGTACCCGTAAAACCTTCGATGTTGTTGCCAACTTTCGATTTTCCAATAACATGATACAAATTCGGATTGGTTTGATCTTTCTGAACATTGGTTACTTTAACTTGAATACGTTTGTAGCTGTTGCCAATGGTGCCATAAGTATTAAATGAGTAACTTTCTAAACCTATTATAACAGGCGAAAAATCATAATTGCTAAACTTTTTAATTTCGTTTTCGGTGGAAATATATTCGGTTTCGGGTAAAATCTGTGTAAATCTGTTTTGGGCATTTACAGCAAACTGCCAAAGTAGTACAAAACATAAGATGTAATTTTTCATATCAATCTTTTTACAAATTTAAGTGGTTTTGTTGTTTTAAACATAACTTTTTTAAAACCATAAGTTTACAACGCGGCAGTATCTTCGGTAAAATTCTGTTTAATTATGAAGAGAAGTGTTGAAGTAGCGGTAATTTCAGATACACATTTGGGAACTTACGGTTGCAAAGCCAAAGAGTTGCTGAATTATTTACGGTCGATCGATCCAAAAGTATTGATTTTAAACGGCGATTTTATCGATATCTGGCAATTTAAAAAAAGTTATTTTCCCGAAAGTCATCTCGAAATCATCAAATACATTCTAAATCTGTCGTTAACAAACTGTCAGGTAATTTATCTTACGGGGAATCATGACGAGTTTCTGCGGAAATTTTCTCCTATGACTTTTGGAAAGATCCAACTATTAGACAAATACATTTTTGAATTAGACGGAAAGAAAACCTGGGTTTTTCATGGCGATGTTTTCGATTCATCTGTTCAACATTCAAAATGGATTGCCAAATTAGGCGGCATTGGTTATGATTATTTGATTCGTTTGAACAACCTATCGAACTGGATTTTAAGCAAAATGGGGCGCGAGAAATATTCCTTCAGCAAAAAAATAAAGAACAACATTAAAAAAGCCGTGAAATTTATTGGCGATTTTGAAGAAACTGCATCCGAGCTGGCTATTGAAAATAAGTTTGATTACGTGATTTGCGGACATATTCATCAACCGCAAAAAAGAGAAGTTACTACTGCAAAAGGAAGTTGCTTGTATCTAAACTCTGGCGATTGGATCGAAAATTTAACGGCTTTGGAATACAACAACGGTTCGTGGGAAATCTATCATTATGAAAACGATTTGTTGATTGATTTAATGAATCATATCGACCAAAAACCACAGCAAACTCCCGATCAATACAAAGAAATTGAAGTCTTTTTTAAATGAAAATTTTATACGCATTACAGGCAACCGGCAACGGACACATTGCCCGCGCCAACGTTTTAGTACCCAAGTTAAAAGAACATGCCGAAGTAGATGTATTTATTTCGGGGCAGAATTCGCAGTTGCCGTTTAAAGGGAACGCCGTGCAGAACAAAGGAATTTCGTTATTCTATTCTAAAAAAGGCGGTTTGAATTACAAGAAAATCATCAAGAAAAATTCGTTTGTACAGTTTTTAAGATCGGTACAAAATGTTCCCATTCAGCAATACGATTTAATTATTAACGATTTTGAACCTGTTACGGCGTATGCAGCCAAATATCGAAACAAAAAAATCATCGGGTTAAGCCATCAGGCAGCCGTTTTGCATGATAAAGCACCAAAACCGCAGAAAGATTTTCATTTAAGCAAGCTTATTTTAAAAAAGTACGCGCCTATTCAAAATTCTTTTGGGTTTCATTTTACGAAATACGACGATACTATTTTTCATCCGATTATTCGTAATTCGATCAAAAATTTAAACTGCGAAAAAGAAGATTATATTCTGGTTTATCTTCCAAGTTTTCATAATGATGAGCTGTACAAGGTACTTTCACAAATTAAAAATGTTGATTGGATCGTGTTTTCGCCTTTCAGTAAAACATCAAAAAAGCAGGGGAATTGTACTTTTTTTCCTATCGATGAACAGTTGTTTACATCGTATCTTGCAACAGCAAAGGGCGTTTTATGCGGTGCAGGTTTTGAGTTTCCTGCTGAAGTTTTGCATCTTAAAAAAATGCTTTATGTAGTGCCGATTAAAGGTCAGTTTGAACAATACTGCAATTATTTGGCATTGAAAGAACTGGGTGTAACCGGAAGCGAAGATTTAAAAGTTGATAAATTAAAAAGCTGGTTATACAGCAGCGATATTGTGGATATTTCGTTTAAAGATGAAACCGATCTCTTGATTGAAAAGGTTTTGAATACCTGATTACAGCTTATTTTTCTTTAAATGCGGATAAATCTTAATGTACAATTGTTCTACTTTGGTGCGTGCCCATGGTGTTTTGCGCAAAAAAGTGAGTGATGATTTTATGCTTGGATCTTTTTTAAAACAATTAATAGGAATTTCTTTGCCCATTGTTTCCCAACCTTCAAAAAACTCTACCATTTCTTCAAGTATTTTTTGAAGCGTCATTCCGTGTAAAGGATTGTTGTTTGTCATAAATAGCATAATAAATAAAGCTGCATTGAAAATTTTACTTTTCATTCCGACGAAGAAGGAATCTGCCCTTATAATTGAAAGATTCTTCACTTCATTCCATTTCGTTCAGAATGACAGCTTAAAATTTAACGCAGCTTTACTTTATAAATTAATGTGTTTCAGTACCGTCGATACCATGAGCGTGTCCGTGAGACAATTCTTCTTCGGTAGCCGGGCGTGTAGCCACAACTTCTACATCAAAATTTAATGTTTTACCAGCCATTGGGTGATTTAAATCGGCAACAACTGCATTATCATTTACTTCGGTAACAACTGCGCGAAACTGATTTCCTTGATCATCGGTTAAAGGCAACATGGCACCAACTGGTGGCAAGCCCGATTCACTAAACATATCTAAAGGCAGTTGTGCCACAGCGTTTGGATCAATAGCTCCGTAACCTTCTTCTGGTGAAATAGTGAACGATTTTTTATCGCCCGCCGTTAAGCCATTCATTTCGTCTTCGAACTTAGGAATCATCATGCCTACGCCGTGTAAATAAGTTAACGGGTTTTCTGTTGTAGTTTCTTCAACAAATACTTTTTCTCCGTTTGCTTCAATTGTATGAAGTTTGTAGTTTACCGTTACTACGTGGTTGTTTTCTATTGTCATTTTTTTGTTTTTTGTGAGATAGAACTCTCGTTGATGCAAAGATATTGGTGTAAAATAACAGTCTTTGCTATTTGTTTTTATGTTTAAGTTAAGTATCAATAATTGTTCCGTTGCTTAAAAACAGGTTTTTTTAGTTTGTTTTCTATTTGTTAAGCCTTATGATGTATGAATTTGGCATAAACTTCTGTCTATTTGTCATAAGATTGTATTCCTCAAGGATGAGGATGTATTCTTCACACTTGATCTTGAATTACTCAGGCTTTATCTTGTGTTACTCACAGATGATGTTGTATTCCTCATGACTTCTTTTGTGTTCCTCACTGTTGATTTCGTGTTGCTCGGACTTTATCTTGTGTTCCTCACACTCAATCTTGCGTTGCTCAGACTTTATCTTGTGTTGTCGGTATTGATTTCGTTTTTCGCTAGAATAGTTTTTGATATTTGCACGAGCAAGATGATCGCGCTAGCTACGGTGAAACTTGGTTCTTATTAAAATCAGCAATAATATTTTCTTTATTATCAATTAGTTTGTTATCTCTAAATTCAATCAATTCTTCTTGCGGAAGTTGTGACAACTTTTCTACTAATTGTCTGGTAAAAATTTTTATATAATCTAACGGATTTGTAATGCCTTGTTCTTGCATTTCTAATCTTGTTTTATAAACTTCCAGAAGATGTTTTGCTGTTACTTTATTCATATCAATTAAATTTGATCTCTTACTTCCATTAATGCAAAACCTAATAAATTACTTCCTTCCCATAAATGAGGGTTTCTTACTTTATCATCATCTGCTGATAAACCAATTCCCCAAATAGTATCTAAAGGACTTGCTTCTACTAATATTTTGTTGTTGGTGTTTAAAAGAAACATTTTTAATTTTTCATTTTGGCTGAATTTTAAAAAATTACCTTTTATAACAATTTCATATTTATGTCTATCCCAAATACTCTGATTGAAATTTTTTATCTGTCTACCTAATTCTTTAATCTTTCCTTGCTTTTTAGATTCTAAAATCTGATTATAGATATTCATCTCATTAAACAATTTAGCTTTTTCTGCCATCATATAATGCTCAGCTGTGAAATAGGTAATTTCGTTGACTGTAAATTCAGATTCATACCACTGACTTAAGCAAGCTTTTGTAACATAATCTGTTCTTTCAGTATGACCCCAAAAGAATAAAAAATCGAGGTTTTCATCAGAATCAAATCTATCTAAAATGTTTTCAATAGTATATTTCATTGTAGTTTCTTTAGTTTCTGCAATATAATAAAAAACCTACAAGGTCAAGCAGGCCTTGCAGGTTCAAATATCTAAAATCTAGTATCTAACTACTAACAAGCTACAACGGAATGTTTCCGTGTTTGCGGTTTGGCGTTGCTACTTCTTTATTTTCAAGCATTTTAAATGCTTTAATTAATTTGCGGCGGGTATCTTGTGGGAAAATAACTTCATCGATAAAACCACGTTGTGCTGCACGATATGGGTTTGCAAATTTCTCCGCATATTCGGCTTCTTTCTCGGCTAATTTAGCCGCTGGATCAGCTGCTTCTGCAATCTCGCGTTTAAAGATGATTTCTGAAGCTCCTTTTGCTCCCATCACGGCAATTTCTGCTCCCGGCCATGCAAAGTTCATATCGGCACCAATGTGTTTAGAGTTCATCACATCGTACGCACCACCATAAGCTTTACGCGTAATTACGGTAACTTTTGGCACAGTAGCTTCAGACAACGCGTATAGTAATTTTGCCCCGTGAACAATAATTCCGTTCCATTCTTGATCTGTTCCTGGTAAAAATCCGGGTACATCAACCAATACCAATAAAGGAATGTTGAATGCATCACAGAAACGTACAAATCGAGCTGATTTTATTGAGGAATTCACATCTAAGCATCCTGCCAAAAACATTGGGTTGTTTGCTACAATACCAACCGATTTTCCACCGATACGTGCAAATCCTACAATGATATTTTCGGCATAGTTTTTATGAATTTCGAAGAACGAATCTTCGTCGATTACGTTGTTGATTAAATCGTGCATATCGTAAGGTTTGTTGGCATTATCTGGCACAATGTTGTTTAACTGCTCACGGATTTCATCGCCAAATTCAAAAGGTAAATCTTCAACAACTTCCTGATTATTTTGCGGAATATAGCTTAACAAACGTTTTACATCTTCTAAGCACTCAATATCATTTGCTGATGTTGTATGTGCAACTCCTGATTTTGTTGAATGCGTTGATGCTCCACCCAATTCTTCTGCCGAAACGGTTTCATTGGTAACGGTTTTAACAACGTTTGGACCGGTAACGAACATGTACGAAGATCCTTCAACCATCATGGTAAAATCGGTCATTGCCGGCGAATAAACTGCTCCACCTGCACATGGCCCCATGATTGCTGAAATCTGCGGAATAACTCCTGATGCCTGAACATTTCTAAAGAAAATATCGGCATAACCACCTAACGAACGAACACCTTCTTGAATACGAGCTCCACCTGAATCGTTCAAGCCGATCATTGGTGCACCTACTTTCAATGCCATATCCATTATTTTACAGATTTTTTCTGCATGTGTTTCAGATAAAGCACCACCGAAAACGGTAAAATCCTGCGCAAAAGCATACACTAAGCGTCCGTTTACTGTTCCGTAACCTGTAATAACACCATCACCCAAATAATGTTCTTTATCTAAACCAAAATCTTTGGTACGATGTGTTACAAAAGCACCGATTTCTTCAAACGATCCTTCATCGAAAAAATATTCAATACGTTCACGAGCTGTTAATTTCTTTTTAGCGTGCTGCGCTGCAATACGTTTTTCACCTCCACCTAATTTAGCTTCAGCTAATTTTTTATTTAAAATATCGAATTTTGTATTCATATGTTTTGTTATTTTATTTGCCACAGATGCACAGATGATATATAAATCTTACTGAAAATCTATTGTAAAAAATGGTTATTTTAATCCCACAGATGCACAGATAATATCTAATTTTACTGAAAATCTATTGTAAATATTTTTATTTTAATTCCCACAGATGCACGGATAATTTTAAAATACCAAACGCTTATATTGCAACTTGTCATTATTAAAATTAACAATCAAAGCCACTTTATTTTGTGATACTTTCAGATAATTAAGTGTTTGAGCAATATGTTCGTCTACGATGTGTTGTACACTTTTTATTTCTAAAATGACCGTATCAAATACCACAAAATCTGCATAAAATTTATGAGGTAATACAATTCCTTTATAATTAACGCAATATTCTTTTTCTCTTTCGTAAAGAATATCAGAATCTCTCAATCCAATTTCTAAAGCATCTTTATAGACAATTTCAGAAAACCCTTTTCCTAAATTGTTATGAACTTCCATACATAAACCAATAATTTTATATGTTTCAGCTTCTTGAAAATTCATAACGATTTATTTTAAGATTAATCTGTGCATCTGTGGTATATAGTTATAGCTTCGTTGGTACGCGTAAAACTTTTTGATCTGCGAAATATTGTTTCAAAGCCACTAAAGCTGCAACTTCGGCTTCTTTTGCCTGGTTTTTTTTGATGATATCAGCGCTATAAAATTTCTTCACGAAGTTCGTATCAAAGTTTCCTGAAACAAACGCATCGTGTTCAAAAACAAACGTACCAAAAGGTAATGTTGTACTTACACCTTCTATCTTATAATCTTGGATTGCCTTTAGCATCAACTCAATTGCTTCGTTACGATCTTTACCATACGTGATGAGTTTAGAAAGCATTGGATCGTAATAAATAGGCACGTCCATACCTTGTTCAAAACCGTTATCGACACGTACACCCTCGCCTTCCGGCAAAATGTAAGTCGATAAATTCCCCACCGATGGTAAGAAATCATTTAAAGGATCTTCGGCATACACACGTAATTCCAACGCATGCCCTTTTATTTTTAAATCTTCTTGTTTGATAGGAAGTACTTCGCCACGAGCTACACGAATCTGCATTTCTACCAAATCGATTCCTGTGATCAATTCCGTAACCGGATGTTCTACCTGCAAACGCGTATTCATTTCTAAAAAGTAGAAATTCTTGTTTTCATCTAACAAAAACTCAACCGTTCCTGCACCAACATAATCACATGACTTTGCCACTTTTACAGCAGCTTCGCCCATTGCCTGACGAATTTCGGGAGTTAAAACGGCAGAAGGAGCTTCCTCAACCACTTTTTGGTGACGACGCTGAACCGAACATTCACGTTCGAACAAATAAACCACGTTTCCATGTGTATCTGCCATTACCTGAATCTCGATATGGCGCGGAGAACCTACATATTTTTCAATAAAAACCGATCCATCGCCAAAAGCAGAAGTTGCTTCGGAAATAGCACGCTGCATTTGCGATTCAAAATCTTCTTCTTTCTCTACCACACGCATTCCTTTTCCACCACCACCGGCAGATGCTTTAATTAAAATTGGGAAACCAACTTCTTGAGCTACTTTTTTCGCTTCATCGATATCTGTAATTGCGTGATCCAAACCAGGAACCATAGGAATATCATATGCTTTCACAGTATCTTTGGCTGCCAATTTATCGCCCATTACTTCAATAGCATGCGATTTTGGACCGATAAACGTAATTCCGTTTTTCTCTGCTAGTTCAGCAAATTTCGAGTTTTCAGATAAAAATCCGTACCCCGGATGAATACCATCAACTCCTAATTCTTTACATACTTCGATGATTTTATCGCCTAAAAGATACGATTGGTTCGATGGTGCTTCGCCTATACAAACAGCTTCATCGGCAAATTTTACGTGGGGCGACTGGCGATCGGCAACAGAATAAACAGCAACGGTTTTAATTCCCATTTTTTTTGCCGTTTTCATTACACGCAGTGCAATTTCACCACGGTTTGCAACTAATATTTTTTTCATTATGATTTCTTATCGATTTTAAAAATTCAAAACTTAAGATTCTTTCTCAATACTTATGCTGTCTATCTTATCCAAAAATTTATTCTTTTTTCGTAATAAATAACTTAAGTAATTATAAATTCCAGTAAAAAATAAAGTTCCTAAAATAAGATAGTTTATTAGCAAATTAATTTTAGACTGATAATGCTTTAAAGAAGAGTTCTCTATCAAATCAAAACATTCTGAAATGCTTACTTTTAAATAATAACAGAAAAGCAAATAGAATAAAACTATCAATAACTTATGAATAGAATATTTAATTTAGGATACTTTTTAAAACTATTCATATTGACTTTTAATCCAAATATGCTTAAATCTATTCAAACTCAATTAATAACTGACCTTTTTCAACTGCCTGACCTTTTGTAACCGCAATAGATTTAATGATTCCGGCACGAGGCGAATCGAAACTGTTTTCCATTTTCATGGCTTCTAAAATCAACAGGTTATCACCTTCGTTTACTTCTTGTCCAACGGTAACGTTAATTTCTAAAATCAGTCCCGGCATTGGTGCTTTAATGGCATTTACCACTTTTGCTTTACCAACTTCAAAGCCCATTTCTTTAATCAACTGGTCTAAATGGTTGGCAATGCTTACCACGTATTCGTTGTTATTTACAACTACCGTATATGTTTTGTTAATAAAATCGGTGTTCACAACTTTGGCGTGGTACGAAGTATTGTTGTGTAACACATGAAAGTTTTCTTGATCTAAACTTACCGCATCGGCAGCAAGCATTTGCTCTTCTGTAAAATCAAAGTTATATTCTTTATTTACAGAAACTTTAAGTGCGTTGTTCATTGTATTATTTTGTTTCTAAAAGGGTAAAGTTATTTAAAAAAACGCAATTATTTAATTAAAAACGGTGTTTAATGTATTAATTAAACGATTCTTACGATATTTAAAAAAAATAATAAAATGAATAAATATTCGGTGGTTTTTATGTCCGATTTGCAAACTATTGAAAAGGTAAAGCAAATGAAATTACTTTTAGCACAGCACATTGGTTGGTTTAACAGTAAAAATGCGTTGGCACATTTTACTATTTTTGAATTTTTTGAAGATGAAAATCAGGAAGATAAATTTTGTTTGCAATTAGATAGAATTGCTTCTGAAATAAATACTTTTAATGTACAGTGTGATGCATTTGACTGGTTTGATAATGGCGCATTCTACATTAAACCAAACGAAATTTCAGCTACCAAAATGACCGAATTAATGAAACAGGTTTTAAAAGAATCCACTCAAATTAAAAAGAGCATTACCAATACAAATCCGCATGTATCAATAGCAAGAAGGTTATCGCCCGAAAAACTTGAAATTGCTCAAAATTTGTTTAAAACCATTGATTTAAGGTTTGATGTTACCAGCTTAACGCTAAGAAAATTCGATCAAAACCTAAAACAATTTATTGCTTATAAAGAATTTCCGTTACTTGGAAAACCTAAAGAAATACAAGGAAGTTTGTTTTAAAAAGAAAAACGCAAACCAATTAGTCTGCGTTTTTGTAATTATCAACTCTGACAAAGTTTAAAACTTTGTCGGAGTTTTTATCATTGTTTATTTTTTAAATAATGATTCAACAAAAAGGCAGTTGAACAATCGTGGTTTTTTATTTCGTTTGCCTGCAGTTCGGTTTTAATGTTGTTTGCTAAAACCTTTCCGTACTCCACACCAAATTGATCAAAACTATAAATGTTCCAAATATAGCCTTGTACAAACGTTTTGTGTTCGTATAATGCCAACAAACTTCCTAACGATTCAGGCGTTAACTTGTCAATCAAAATAGTGTTCGATGGTCGATTTCCTTTAAATTCCTTGTAAACAGCGTTTTTATCATTGCTGTCTTCGGTATGATAATTTCCTTCCTTACCATTCATCAATGCTTCAGTTTGCGCAAAAAAGTTAGCCATTAGTAAATCGTGCAAATCACTTGAGTAAAAAGGGTTTATAAATCCAATAAAATCGGTCGGAATAATCTTTGTTCCCTGATGAAACAACTGAAAAAACGCGTGTTGCGAGTTGGTACCAACTTCTCCCCAAACAATGGTTCCTGTTTCGTAATTCACCGGACTTCCGTTTCTATCGACACTTTTTCCGTTACTTTCCATAATTACCTGCTGTAAATAAGCCGGCAACATTTTTAATTTATCAACATACGGTACAACTGCTTCGGTTTCAAAACAAAAAAAGTTGTTGTACCAAATAGAAAGCAACGCCAAAATAACCGGAATATTTTCTTTAAAAGGCGTGTTCGCAAAATGCTGATCCATTTTGTTTGCACCATTTAACAACTTTTCGAAATTAGTAAAACCAACAGACAACGCAGTACTTAAACCAACAGCACTCCATAAAGAATAACGTCCGCCGACGTAATCCCACATTGGGAAAATATTCTGCGCTTCAATACCATACTTTACCGCTTCGGGAATGTTTGATGAAACTGCTACAATATGGTCTTGTGTTTTTAAATCATTCTGCAACAACCAGTTTTTAAAAATATCGGCATTGCTGATCGTTTCCAGCGTTGTAAACGATTTTGAAACCATTACAACCAACGTAGTTTCTGCTTGTAGCTTGGTTTTTAAACATTCAATAGTATCATTGTCGATATTTGATACGTAGTGAACATTTAAATGATTTTTGTAATCAGCCAAGGCTTCGGTAACCAGTTTCGGACCTAAATCTGATCCGCCGATTCCGATATTAATCACATCTGTAAACGCTTTTCCGGTTGATCCTTTCAAATCGCCCGAAATAACGCTTTCTGTAAACTGTTGCATTTGTTTTAAAGCCGCAGCAACTTCTTCGGTTTGATTTTTCGGTTCTTTTCTTAAATCAGTATGAAGTACTTTTCTACCTTCGGTTTCATTGATGGTTTCGCCACTTAAAAGTGCATTGATTCCTGCTTTCAAATCAACATCTTCTGCCAATTCAACCAACAAATCAATGGTTTTACCGGTAATTCTGTTTTTGGAAAAATCGACTAAAAAATCGTTCCAAACAATATTAAAATCATTAACACGCGTTGGGTTTTCTTTAAAAAGCTCTTGCATCTTTACAAACTGAACTTCGTAAAAATGTTCACGCAACTTTTGCCACGCCTGTGTTTCGGTAGGATTTTTCTTTGGTAATGACATTAATTTTCAAATTTTTCTTGAAGTTTGTCTTCTATAGCTTTTTTTACTGGTTTTATCTGGGTTAGATAATTAGCAATATCTTTATTATCCATTGCCAGCGATGTTGGTAATTTTTGTTTTAAAGGATCTACCTGAACGCCGTTTTTCCAAAATCGGTAGCAAACATGCGGACCTGTAGCCAAACCGGTACTGCCCACTTTACCAATTACCTGACCTTGGGTTACACTTTGCCCGCGGCGAACCAATATTTTAGACATGTGCAAATACTGGGTGGTGTACATGCTGTTGTGCTTTACTTTTACGTAATTACCGTTGCCCGATGTTCTGCCGGTTTCTATTACAACGCCCGATGCGGTTGTCATAATAGGTGTTCCGTGTGGTGCTGCATAATCGGTTCCGTTATGTGCTTTAAAGCGTTTTTGAACCGGATGAAATCTGTTTTTAGAAAACTTTGATGTGATGGTAAAATACTTTAAAGGCGATTTTAAAAACATGGTACGCATTTGCTTACCATTTTCGTCGAAAAACTGTGCTTCTTTTTCGCCTTCTTGTTTATACGGAAAACCATACACATCTTTACCGTTGTAACTGAAATAAGCACCTAAAATTTCTTCGGTTCCCACGTAAATAGAATCGTTAATAAACTTTTCTTTTACAGAAAGGGCAAATTTATCGCCACTTTTAAATTTAAAGAAATCCACCGTCCAAGCGAAACGTTTTGCCAAACCTGCTGCCAAACCCGGATCTAATCCTTCTTTTTGGATTGATGCCGATAAAGATCCGTCAATTTCACCTGCTACGGTTTTAATTTTATAAGTTACCGGATAATCTACGGTATAAGCATGAATAGAATCGCGAAAATCGATCACCTGAAAACCCATTTTATCGGGTTCGTAAATCAATATTTCTAATTTAGGAATGGTTTCTTTCGATTTTAACAAGGTAAACGTTTTACCCGCTTTAATCTTTCGAACATCGAACGAATCTTTTACTTTACCAACAATGTCGTGAATTTCGGTAGCATCGTAATTATGGCGTGCCAAAATCAAACTTAAATTATCTCCGCGCTCAACGGTATCACGTTCTACATGATATTCGTTCAAAGAAAAACCATAGGCAAATTCCGGTTTCACTTCTGCTTTGTCTTTTACGGCTACTTCGGCAAATTCAGGTTCTGACTCCTTTTTATTGCACGCAAAAAGTATCGAAAAAACTGTTAGAGATAATATGAGCTGGAAAAACTTCATTACAATGCGTCTTTGCCCCAGTTTGCTAACTCTTCTTCGCTCCACAATTTCGGGAAGAAAATTCTGCGTTGGTATTGTGGTAACATGTACTTTTTCCAATCGCTTCCACCAGTTGCTTCTTGCGGTCCGGCTTCACTTTCGATGTATTTTTTTGCTGCTTTAAAATGCCCCATAACCCAAGTAATGTTCACGGTTTTATCGTAATGACGCATTGCTGCACGCAAATCTTCGTTCTGCTGATCTTCTATTGGAAGCTGCTTGAACTTTTGCCAAAGGTTTGATGTGTTGTATTTCTGCATAAAATCAATGAATTCTTTTTTGTATTTCTTTTCGAATTCATTAATTAAGTATGATTTTTTTCCGGTTTTGTAATCTTTACCTGCAGCCTGCCAATAGATGTGCTCAAAAGCATGTTCGTAAGGCGTATTTCTGTCGATTGTTTCGCGGTAACGGGCATCGATCAAATTAATTAGATCAGTTGATGCAAATTCTATCAAACGATATTGCGCACTTTGAAAACCACTCGCCGGTGTTAAGGTGTTTCGGAATTTAAGGTATTGATCGGTATCCATTCCATCGCGCATAATGGTGAACGATGTAGTTAACATATCAAAATAACGCGAAATTCTACCTAAACGATCGGTAAAAAATTTGGTTGTTAAATTTTCTGCGAAGCAAACCTGTTCTATTTCCCACAAGATCATTTTAAACAACAATTCGTTTACCTGATGGTACATGATAAAAACCATTTCATCTGGCAGGGTTGAACGTTGAATCTGTAAATTAAGCAACGCATCGGTTTGTATGTAATCCCAATAAGTGATTGGTTTTTGCCATAACATTCCTTCTAAATGCGTATCTAATTTTTGATCTATTTTAGTGAATTTATCCTGTAAGGCTTCTATTTTTTGTTTGCGTTCGTTTGAAATTTCCATTATTTTACAACTTTCAAAGTAGTTTTTAAATTTTTATATTGAATTAACTCTGCCTTTAAAGAACCTACCAGCAAACTTGCCTGAATTTTCAATGGAACCTTGTTCTCATCGTTTGAAACCCAAAGAGTTAAACTTTCTTCTTCTTTAAAAACACGTCCCGACATAACATACGGACGGAACTTCATGCTGTTAATCGTACCAAATTTAGTTTTAATTTTCTCATAACCCATAAATTTTAGTTTAAATTTAAAGATTTCGTCATCAAAAAACATATCAATCTGTATGGTTTCGCCCGCCTTAATATTATCCAACTTATCGTGATTACGCAGATAATAAAATGATGAAATAACATCTTGGATTTTTGAATTTACATTGTAAGTTTTTTCTGTTTTTGCCTTGTAATCTTTCAGTAAAACAGTGTTGGTTGTATAATTTATAAAACCTTCCTGATTTTTGGTGTATCCGCCTTCGTTAATTTTTCTTACGAAACGGTAAGGTTGCCCGGTTGTTTTATCGAAATAACTTTGATAATCGTCTTTTACCTTAAAAAAAGTTTTCGATAAACCTGTTGTATGTCCATCGCCTTTTGCATGATACACGCTTTTACCATTATAGGTTGTTTCTTTTAATTCCAACGTGGCAATACCGGCATTTATAAAACCGTAAGAAACCTGAAATTTAAAATATTCGCCTGATTTAAAAGCCGATGATTGCCCATAACCAAGCATCGTTATAAAGAGAACCACAAAGGTTAAAAATGTATTTTTCATATTCTTCAGTTTTTTAGGAAAGATACAAAACAATATCTATTCCAAAGTTATTAAAAAACAAAAAAACCCAGTTGTTACCAACTGAGTTTTTATGCTATTAACCAACCAAAAAACTATAAATTATGAAAAATTTATTACAATTACCAAGGGTTTTAACCACCTTGATTTTGTGAGTGCAAAGGTAGGTTTTTAATTTATATGCAGAAACACTATTTTGTATTTAACACAACTTTAACTAATTATAGTTAAAAAGCAGATTATTAAAGTGTTCCGCGCTTTTCTTGCTCTCTTTCAATTGATTCAAATAACGCTTTAAAGTTACCTGCGCCAAATCCGCGAGCGCCCATACGCTGAATAACTTCAAAGAATAATGTTGGACGATCTTCAACCGGTTTTGTGAAGATTTGTAACAAGTATCCTTCTTCATCGGCATCAATCATGATTCCTAATTTTTGTAATTCTTTGATATCTTCTTTGAATTTGTCCATGTGGTCTTTTAAACGTTCTGGAATGGCATCGTAATAAGCTTGTGGTGGGATCGATAAAAATTCTACACCACGCGCTTTCATTTCAGAAACCGTTTTAATGATATCGTCTGTAGCAACGGCGATATGCTGTACACCAGGACCTTCGTAGAAATCTAAATACTCTTCAATTTGAGAACGTTTTTTACCTTCTGCCGGCTCATTGATTGGGAATTTGATACGTCCGTTTCCGTTAGCCATTACTTTAGACATTAAAGCCGAATA
>CAMLFV010000052.1 GCA_946479395.1 uncultured Flavobacterium sp.
ATGGCTTGTTCTTTTATTGTTTGAAAGTTTGTTTGACTTTCTTTAATGTATTTAGAAAGAAACAAAGCAGTGCCTATTTTAGCAAATTCCGACGGTTGTAAACTGATTCCGCCAAACTGATACCAGTTGGTTTGACCTTTAATGGTTTTACCGAAAACGAATAATCCCATCAATAGAACAATGCCAATAATGTAATAAATAAGCGAATATTTTTCGTACACTTTGGTGTCTAACGAAAGCAGAACGATGATCATAGGAATGGTTAATCCTATAAACAATAACTGTTTCCCGTAGATCTGACCCAAATCAAAAATTGATGTTTCTTCTAATGGTAAAGACGCCGAGTAAATGTTCATCCAGCCAAAAATAACAAGCACGGCATATAAAAATATGCTTAACCAATCTACATTTGCAATTACGCTTTGGTTTTCTAAATGTTTAGTTTTTACCATTTTGCTTGGCTTTTAATTTTAACTGACGTTCTTTTTCTAAACGTATTAAACGGTCTTTTTCCTCCCTTTGTTTATCCGAAATATCTTTTAAAATATAATTTGCAGATAAATCACCTTCTAACATACGTTTTTCTAAATCGGTACGGGTAATTTCTTTCTTCAGATATTTTTCGATCATTAACGAAGCAATAGGACCTGCCCAACTTGCTCCCCAGCTACCGTTTTCAATAAAAACCGCGATAACAATTTTAGGATTTTCTTTTGGGGCAAACGCTAAGAAAACTGAGTGGTCTTGCAGTTTTACTTTTTCACCATCAACTGTCGCAAAGTTTTCTACCGTTCCCGTTTTACCGCAAATATTAATGTCTGGAATTTGTAATCGGCTTGCAGTTCCTGTTTTATAAACTTCAGCCAAACCTTCAATTACAGGTCTGAAATGTTGTTTATCTATCGTAGTTTGCTTTTTCTGAATGAACGATTTATCGATTTGTTTATTCTCGATTTTTTTGATAATGTGGGGCGTATAATAATAACCTTCGTTAGCAACGGCACACATCACATTTGCCAATTGTATAGGCGTCATTACAACCTCGCCCTGACCAATTGAATTTGAAACAATTGTAGAACTTTTCCAGTTCCAGCCTTTGTATTGTTTGTTATAATAATCTGATGTTGGAATTCTACCTTTTTGGCCAGATGGCAGATCATAACCCATATACTGATCTAATCCAAAGCTTTTTAAATGATTATACCAGGCATCGACGCCTTGTGATGATGTTGGATATTTATTGATAATGCGCATATAGGTTTGTGCAAAATAGGTATTACAAGATTTAGCAATAGCAGGGTGAAGATTCCATGTTCCAGCGTCGTGACATTTCATAAATCTGCCTCCAACATAAAAACCATGGCTACATGAAAATCCCGTTTGTGTATCAATCACTTCTTCTTGCAAACCGATTAATCCGGTTAATATTTTAAAAGGTGAACCAGGAGGAAATTGTCCCTGTAACACTTTATCGAAAAACGGTTTTCCCGGAATACTGTCAATTTTGGTGTAATTTTTTGAACGATCACGCCCAACCAATAAACCCGGATCGTAAGACGGAGCTGTAACCAATGCTAAAATTTCGCCTGTTTTAGGTTCAATTGCTACAATTCCACCACGTTTGCGAATCATTAATTCTTCGCCGTATTTTTGTAGATCTTTGTCAATGGTAATGGTAACATCGTTCCCTTTTACGGCAACGGTATCGTAAATTCCTTCTTTAAAAGGACCAATTTCTTTATTGAATTTATCTTTTTGAATGTAATGAACACCGCGAATTCCTCGTAAATCTTCTTCGTAAGCCTGTTCCACACCACGCATACCAATCAATTCACCCGATTTGTAGTATGGACGTTTTTTTAATTCCATTTCATTAATCTGACGGATGTATCCAAAAACGTTCGCTCCAAAATCAACCTGATAATCACGCAAATTTCTCTTTTGAATATAAAACCCTTTAAAATGACGGATTTTTTCCTGAAAAGCTGCAAATTCGGTCTTGGTTAATTGTGCCAAAAACACCGAAGGCAATCTTGGCGAATATACTTTTGCTTTTTCTAATTTCTTGATATAATCGTCTTTCGTAATTTCAAGAATAGAGCAAATTTCAAGCGTGTCGATATTTTTTGCTTCGTTAGGAATAACCATGATATCGTAACTTGGCTGGTTTGCAACCATCAATTGCCCCGTACGATCGTAAATATAGCCGCGTTCAGGATATTCGTACACAATTTTTAAGGCATTCATATCTGCCTTCTTCAAGAAAGAATCATCGACAATCTGTAAATAAAAAAGCCTTGCCACAATGATTATTGCAGCGGTGATTACAATTATGGGAAACAGAAGTTTTCTCATTTTCTAGGCGATTTAATTAATCCGATGATTAAAAATATTAGGATAATTGTAAAGGCAGACGATGTTACAATGCGCAGTAAAATCTCCAGAATAAAGTTAAAGTTAAAAACTTCTAAACTAATTAATAGGGTATGATGAATTAAAACGCTGGTTACAACGTAGGTTACCAATTCTGATGAAAATTTATCGGTAATACGCATCATGTGAAATTCGTAACTGTAACCAAATGCCATTTTTAACAGGTTTTCACGAACAAATGCCAACGTAATGCAGGCTGTAGTGTGTACACCGCCCGAATTATTAAAGATATCCAGAATTAATCCTAACAAAAAACTAAAAATCAAAAACAAATGTCGGTTTGTATTTAAGGGATACAAAAGGATGAATAAAATGTACGGATACGGCGTTACAAATCCAAAAAAATGGATATTATTGAATACTGTTACCTGAAAAAATACAAGAACAATAAAACGGAATGTATTTAAAATAGTGGTATTATTCATCGCTTACTGTTTGTTCTTCTAATTCTGTAATTTCTTTAATGTGAACGTGTTCTATTAAATAAACCGAACTAATATTTGTCATATCGTTAAACAAGCGCACGCTGATCGTATAAAAATTAGAATTTTTAGAGGTAAATACTTTATCAACCAAACCAACCGGAACATTTTCAGGGAAAATAGTAGAAATTCCACCTGTTACAATAGAATCGCCTTTACGCAATGCTGCCAGTTTTGGAATATCCATTAACTGAACATAGCCTGCATTTTTTCCATCCCAGGTAATAGTTCCAAAGTGATTGGTATTACTCACTTTTGCACCAATTTTAGTATGCGTATTTAAGATACTTTGTACGGTAGCGTAATTTTTTGAAACATTTTCAACAATACCAATAACTCCTTTTGAGTTAATTACACCCATGTCCTTTTTAATACCGTTTGCCTTACCGCCTTTAATGGTTAAATAATTTTCTTTCTTAAAATACGAATTTTTAATGATTTTTGCATTGAACAGTTTGTAATCTTGGGCAAAACGTATTTCCGGATTCACCGCAAAAGTGCTGTCAATAATCAATTGGCTATTGTACAAGATTTGTTTCATTTTGGCATTTTCTTCTGCCAAACGGTTATTTTCGTCTTTTAAATGTAGATATTCGGTAATGCTATTGGTTTTTTCATAAATAGTACCAGACACAACATTGGCACTGTGCAGCATTTGACTTTGATGATACGAGTGCGTTTGTATGGTGAGATACAATGAAACTACTAAAAGCAGCAAAAACAGTAGCTTAGTACTGTTTTTTGTAATAAAATATATGATTTGCTGCATATAAAATGTGCGGTTTTATTTTATTAAGATGCTTTTGAATTTTTCGATATTTTTAATTACGATTCCTGTTCCGCGAACAACTGCACGTAAAGGATCTTCTGCAATATAAACCGGTAAATCTGTTTTTTGGGAAATACGTTT
Organism: uncultured Flavobacterium sp.; assembly: GCA_946479395.1. The sequence continues at coordinate 3,826 of CAMLFV010000052.1, forward strand.
ATCTAAACCTCTCAACATAGATCCACCACCAGCTAAATAAATACCAGTGTTGTAAATATCGGCAGCTAATTCTGGTGGAGTTTGCGATAATGTTTCCATTACGGCATCTTCAATACGCTGGATTGATTTATCTAATGCTTTCGCAATTTCACGGTACGATACATTAACCTGTTTTGGTTTACCTGTTAACAAGTCACGACCTTGAACCATTAATTCTTCCGGTCCTTGATCTAAATCTTCGATAGCAGCACCAATTTCAATTTTAATTTTTTCTGCCGTTCCTTCACCCACAAATAAATTGTGTTGTGTACGCATGTAGTAAATAATATCGTTTGTAAAAACATCACCGGCAATTTTAACCGATTTATCACAAACAATACCACCTAATGCCAAAACAGCAATTTCGGTAGTACCACCACCTATATCAACAATCATGTTACCTTTTGGTTGCATAATATCAACACCAATACCAATAGCAGCAGCCATAGGTTCGTGTATCAAATATACTTCCTTGCCGTTTACACGTTCACATGATTCTTTAACGGCACGCATTTCAACCTCTGTAATTCCAGATGGAATACAAACAACCATACGCAATGCCGGTGTAAATAATCTCTTTTTTAATGCAGGAATGCTTTTAATGAACAAATTGATCATTTTTTCAGAAGCATCAAAATCTGCAATAACACCATCTTTTAACGGACGAATAGTTTTAATGTTGTCATGTGTTTTTCCTTGCATTAAGCTGGCTTCTTTACCCACAGCGATTATTTTTCCCGAAACACGGTTGCGAGCTACAATAGAAGGGCTGTCAACTACAACTTTTCCGTTATGTATTATTAAAGTATTTGCAGTACCAAGGTCCATAGCGATTTCCTCGGTCATGAAATCAAAAAATCCCATATAAATTTTAAAATGGTGTTAAGTTAAACTATTCCGTTATATTTTTAATGTTTAAAGTGACGGATACCAGTGGTTACCATAACCATTTGGTTTTCGTTACAATAATCAATGCTTAAATTGTCTTTAATTGATCCGCCTGGTTGAATAACAGCTTTAATACCTGCATTTTTAGCAATTTCCACACAATCAGGGAAAGGGAAAAACGCATCGCTTGCCATTACGGCATCTGTTAAATCAATACCAAACGCATTTGCTTTATCAATTGCTTGTCTTAAAGCGTCAACACGAGATGTTTGCCCGGTTCCCGAAGCACACAACTCTTTATTTTTCGCCAAAACAATCGTATTTGATTTGGTGTGTTTACAAATTTTTGATGCAAACAATAAATCTTCAATCTGTTCAGCATCAGCTACTAAAGTTGTAACGTTGGTTAAATGTTCTTTAGTATCTGTTACGTTGTCTTTATCTTGAAATAAAATTCCGTTTAAACACGTACGAACTTGTGTTGTTGGTAATTTTACATCATTAATTACTAATATAATTCTATTTTTCTTTTCTTGTAAAATAGTAACCGCTTCGGCATTATAGCTTGGTGCAATTACAATTTCGCAGAACAATTTGTTAATTTCTTCTGCTGTTTCTTTATCAATGTTTCCATTGGCAATTAAAACTCCACCAAAAGCCGATGTTGGATCACCAGCCAAAGCTGCCAAATACGCTTCTTTCATGGTTGGTTTTTGAGCCACACCACAAGCGTTGTTGTGTTTTAAAATAGCAAATGTAGGTGCATCGCCTTTAAATTCGTTCATTAAATTAACGGCAGCGTCAACATCTAATAAATTGTTGTAAGATAACTCTTTTCCGTGTAACTTCTCAAACAATTCGTCAAAATTTCCGTAGAAAATTCCTTTTTGATGTGGGTTTTCTCCGTAACGCAACGTTTGCGCTTCACTTTCACTAATTTTTAAAACCGGTTCGTTTATTTCCTGGTTGAAATAATTAAAAATAGCTCCGTCATAATGCGATGAAGTATGGAACGCTTTTGTAGCTAAATATTTACGTTGAGCCAAGGTTGTAGATCCGTTTTCTTCTGTATAAAAATTCAAGAATGTTTCGTATTCATCAACCGATGCAACAATTACGGTATCTTTAAAATTCTTAGCACCTGCACGGATTAATGAAATTCCACCGATATCTATTTTCTCGATAATTGCCGCTTCATCAGCACCCGATGCAACTGTTTTTTCAAACGGATACAAATCAACAATAACTAAATCAATTTGTGGAATTGCATAATCTTTCATTTGTTGAACATCAGTTTCGTTGTCCTGACGGTTCAAAATTCCACCAAAAATTTTAGGGTGTAACGTTTTTACACGTCCGCCTAAAATCGATGGGTATGAAGTAACGTCTTCTACTGGTACAACCGGAATTCCCAAATCTAAAATAAACGTTTCGGTACCGCCTGTTGAATAAATAGTTACGTTGTTTTTGTGCAATTCTCTAACAATTGGCTCTAATCCGTTTTTATCAAATACTGAAATTAGTGCCGATTGAATTTTTTTAGATGTACTCATTATTGTTGTTCGTTGTTTTTAAGCTGCAAAAATAGTATATGTTATTGATTTAATGAAAATTATTTGTGATGATTTTTTGCCATTTTGAAATATTTTTTGTGGTTATTTTCAACAGAAATTTTTTTAATTAAAAATAAGAAAAATAGTCCTAAATAGTTCAAATAATATAAGCAAGAATTTATTTAATTCTTGCTTTTTTTCTGTTTAATCGTATAAACGATTTTACCGGATATTGTCTTTTATGTGGAATATTATTAAAAATCATCGCTGCAATAAATAAAATGGTAACACCCGTAAAAACAGGCGAAAAAACATATTCATAACCTAAATTAGTAATAGATGGCCCACCGGTTACCGCAATTAAAGCTGTTGCTCCGCCAGGCGGATGCAGCGATTTTGCCATTTGCATACCTATGATTGAAAGCGAAACTGCTAACGGACCTGCAATCCAAACATAATCGCCTAAAATTTTGTAACAAGTAACACCGATAATTGCAGAAATTAAATGTCCGTTAAAAAGGTTTTTTGGTTGTGCCAGCGGACTTCCAATTGCGCCGTAAATCAACACGCAGCTTGCCCCGAAAGATCCTATCATCAATGTCAAATCATATTTTGATAATCCTTCAAAATGTAGAAAACTTATGGTTCCCAAACCAATGAAAGATCCTACAAAAGCCCAAAAATGTTCTTTAAAATCAACTAGCGTTTCTTTATACAACAAGTAACGTGTTCGGCGGTAGGTTTTGTTTTTTTTGATCGACATATTATTATCAAAGTCAAGTCTAAAGGTGAAAGTTTTAAAGTTAAAACCAGCAACTAAAAACAATATTATTATTTCTTTTTAGAAACCATTTTTTTGATTTCGTTTAATTTCATTAAAGCTTCAACTGGCGTCAGTGTGTTAATGTCTAAATTAGTAATTTCATCTCGGATTTCTTCTAAAATAGGATCGTCTAGTTTAAAAATCGAAAGTTGCAGATCGTCTTGTTTTAACGCTTCGGCTGTGCTTTCGGTTTTGTGGCTGGCTTCTAACTTTTTTAATATTTTCTGTGCTTTTTGAACTACTAAATTAGGCATTCCTGCCATTTTTGCCACGTGAATACCAAAGCTGTGCGCGCTTCCGCCTGGAACTAACTTTCTAAGAAACAAAACGTTGTCTTTTAATTCTTTAACCGAAACATTATAGTTTTTAATACGGCTAAATTGTTCGTGCATATCGTTCAATTCGTGATAATGCGTTGCAAACAAGGTTTTTGCTTTTTGCGGATGTTCGTGGATGTATTCTGCAATAGCCCAAGCAATAGAAATTCCGTCGTAGGTTGATGTTCCGCGACCAATTTCATCTAACAAAACCAAACTGCGGTTGGTTAAATTATTTAGGATCGATGCTGTTTCGTTCATTTCTACCATAAAGGTTGATTCGCCCATTGAAATATTGTCTGATGCACCAACGCGAGTAAAAATTTTATCTACAATGCCCATTCTTACAGAGCTTGCCGGAACAAAACTTCCCATTTGCGCCAGTAAAACAATTAATGCGGTTTGACGTAAAATGGCTGATTTACCCGACATATTTGGTCCGGTAATCATGATGATTTGTTGCGAATCGGTATCTAAATAAACATCGTTTGCAATGTAAGGTGTATCAACCGAAAGTTGTTTTTCAATCACAGGGTGGCGACCATCTTTTATTTCCAACACATGATTGTCTTCTAAAACTGCTCGAACGTAATTATTTTCAATTGCCAACTGCGTGTACGATTGCAAACAATCTAACTGTGCAACCAAATTAGCATTCATTTGCACCGGTTGAATGTACTGCGAACACCACATCATGAATTTTTCGTAAATATCTGCTTCAATTTTAGAAATACGTTCTTCGGCTCCCAAAATTTTTGCTTCGTATTCTTTTAGTTCTTCGGTAATGTATCGTTCGGCACTAACTAAAGTCTGCTTGCGAATCCAAGTATCGGGAACTTTATCTTTGTGCGTGTTTCGCACTTCGATATAGTATCCAAAAACATTATTAAAAGCAACTTTTAGCGAAGGAATTCCTGTGTTTTCAATTTCCCGTTTTTCAATTGCTTCTAAAAATGATTTTCCCGAATGCGATATATTTCGTAATTCATCTAACTCTTCATTAATTCCATTTGCAATGGCGTTACCTTTATTTAATGCAACGGGCGCATCGGCAGAAATAGTTGTCGCAATTTTTTCTCGAAGCAGTTCGCAGGCATGTAAATTATCGCCAATAACTTTTAACGCATCGTTTTTAGATTTTAAAGCAGTTTCTTTCAAAGGAATAATCGCATCTAAACTTTCTTTTAAAATAACGAATTCGCGAGGCGATATTTTTCCGGTTGCCAGTTTAGAAATCAATCGTTCTAAATCTGAAATTTGTTTGATTTGATATTGAAAATCATGTAAAATTTCAGGGTTCGATTTAAAATAATCAACCACATCAAAACGCTTGTTAATGGCATCAATATCCTTTAAAGGCAAAGCCAGCCATCGCTTCAACAAACGTCCGCCCATTGGCGATAGGGTTTTATCAATAACATCTAAAAGGGTAGTGGCATTTTCGTTGGCAGAACCGTACAATTCTAAATTTCTAATCGTAAATCGATCCATCCAGACATACGCATCTTCGGCAATTCGCTGAATATTGGTTATATGCTGAATTTTATTATGCTGTGTTTCAGAAAGATAATATAAAATGGCTCCGCACGAAATGATTCCTTCCTGCAATTCATCAATTCCAAAACCTTTTAACGATTTGGTTTTAAAATGATTGGTTAAACTTTCATTAGCATAATCGTCTTTAAAAATCCAATCTTCTAAATAAAATAGATTAAAATCGCTACCGAAATTGTGCAGAAAATGATTTTTATTTCCTTTTTGCACCAAAACTTCGCTCGGTTTAAAATTCTGCAACAATTTATCAATGTATTCTTCGTTTCCTTGCGATGTTAAAAATTCTCCGGTTGAAACATCTAAAAAGGCAATTCCTATATTCTTTTTTCCAAAATGCAATGCCGCCAAAAAGTTGTTGCTTTTAGATTGCAACACTTCATCGTTAATAGCAACGCCGGGTGTAACCAGTTCGGTAACTCCACGTTTTACAATGGTTTTTGTGGTTTTAGGATCTTCTAACTGATCACAAATTGCCACACGCAAACCCGCTTTTACCAATTTAGGCAAATACACATTTAAGGAATGATGCGGAAAACCAGCAAGTTCGGTTTCACTTGTAGAACCCGCTCCGCGTTTTGTTAAGGTAATGCCCAGAACTTTTGCCGTACGAACAGCGTCTTCGCCAAAGGTTTCGTAAAAATCGCCCACGCGAAAAAGCAGACAAGCATCGGGATACTTTGCTTTAATCTGGTTGTATTGCTGCATTAACGGCGTTTCTTTTTTCTCTTTTTCCTTTGTTGACATTGTTCTGAAAATTTATAGGATTACAAATATACCATATCTAAAACACAAAAAAAATGCAACTTAAACAGGTTGCGTTATTTTTTATTAAACTTTTGATAAAGAATTGATGTTGTAATGTTTGCGTAACTTTTTAATGACAATTGATGTGGAAACCGTAATAGATAAACCAATAAGGCAACCACCTGCAACGGTTAAAAATCGAAAAATGGGTGCGATTGATTCATCTAAAGTGTGTGATTGAAGCATTACGATTAAAAATGCGACAATTGCAACACGACTCATATTCATTACTTTAAACAGATAACAGATAATTACGGTAGAAATAATTCCGCCAATTAAAACATATAAATTTGTTGAATAGATCAAATGACATAATAACCCAACGATAGACCCTATAAAATTAGATCGAACTCGGTCAATGGTCAGTCTTTGAGAATCTTTTCCTTCGGGAGAAATCACTAAAATGATCGATAACAAGGTCCAGAATAATTCAAACTTTGGAAATTGCATCATTAAGAAATATCCGATTAAAAAGCCCAGTAAACATCGAATAGTATATATGATAATTTGCGATGTAATGATATGTTTTACAACGTAAGCGAACATATTTTAGATTTTTCGTGCAAAGGTATTACCTTTATAGCTTTAAAATTTTAAAATGAAAAAATTAATTTTAGACGATTTAAACCGCAAAAACACCGAAGAATTTAAGCAGGCAGAAAAAACTCCGATTATTGTAGTTCTTGATGATATTAGAAGTTTGCATAATATTGGGTCTTTCTTTAGAACGTGCGATGCTTTTTTAATTGAGAATATTTATTTGTGCGGAATTACGGCAACGCCGCCAAACAAAGAAATTCATAAAACGGCTTTAGGTGCCACCGAAACGGTAGCTTGGGAATACGAAAAAGAGGTTATGCAGGTGGTTGATCGTTTAAAAAAAGAAAATGTAAAAATACTTTCGGTAGAGCAGGTAGAAGGATCTGTGATGCTAAATAATTTCACTGTTGAAAGTAATGTAAAATATGCTTTGTTTTTTGGTAACGAAGTAAAGGGAGTAAACCAGCAGGTTATTGACAGTAGCGATGCAGTTATTGAAATTCCGCAATTAGGAACAAAGCATTCTTTAAATGTATCAGTAAGCGGCGGCATTGTAATTTGGGATATTTTTCAGAAAATGAATGTATTGTAAATGAAAAACTTCAAAAATTGTATTTTAATAATTACGTTTCTGCTGATACCAATTTTTTCAATTGGCGGAGTGATGTTTATAAACGATTTTTCGTTCAAAATCATCATTAAAGAATTATTATTCAATAGTGCAATTTTAGTTTTCATTATATTATTTATCAATTTAATTAATCAAAAAATACTTAAAAATATTTTAGGTTTAATTTTATTGATACCTTTTTACAGCATTTTATTTATAAAGATTTTTACCTTACTTAATTTCTTTAATTTTATTGATAATGCTGTTCTTTACACTGTTTTTGAAACCAATTACAATGAAGCGAAAGGTTTTTTAAGTAGTTATTCTAAGTGGTACTATTTGTTAATTGTTGCAACATATTTTTTTACACTTATAATATTAATTTTTAAAGTAAAATTGGGCATAAAACTTAAACGTAATTATTATATTGAGGTTATTGCTCTTATTTGTGTGGCTATATCTTACCGCTTTTACGAAAGAAGTTTGTCTTTATTGGTTTTTAATACTTATTTGGAATATAAAACGTTTTCGACAGAAATTTCAAAAGATATTTCCAAACGCACTTCAAAATACTTTACCAATGTTACAAATAATGATGAGGAAGCTTTGTATGTTGTAATTATAGGTGAATCTACTACCCGAAATAACATGGGGATTTACGGATATTACAGAGATACAAATCCAAATCTTAACAAAATAAAAAACGAACTTCATTTATTTAAAAATGTTATAAGTCCACATATACAAACCATTTTGTCTTTAGATAAAATTTTAAGTATGGGCGATTATCAACATCCCGAAAACAATAAGTTGGGAACAGTTATACAATTGGCAAATCAGGCTGGGTTTGAAACGTATTGGCTGTCCAATCAAAAACCAATTGGTGCTTATGAATCGTTGGTTTCATTGTATGCAAAAGCAAGTAAAAACAGATTTTATATTTCAAATATTTATGAAGATACCAATAAATACGATGAAATTCTGCTTCCTAAATTAAAGGAAACAATCAATAAAAAAGCATCAAAAAAAATGATTTTCTTACATTTAGAAGGAAGTCATATAAGTTATCATAAAAAATATCCTGAAAATTTTAATTTTTTTACAGATGAACCTCAAACTCAGTTTAAAACAGAAGAAGCGTATCAGATAATTAATGAATACGATAATTCAATAAGATACAATGATTTCATCGTAAGTCAGATTATTGAAACGGTTAAAAATGCCAATAAAAATAGTTACCTGATTTATTTTTCTGATCATGGTGAAGAAGTTTTTAAAGATTATGAATATTTTGGTCATCACGAATCCATTGGATCAAATGCTATGTTTGAAATTCCTTTTATTGTTTGGACATCTGATAAATACAAAGAAAAATCAACGATTAATTTTAATAATCAATTAGAAAGAAAATACAATTTTGAAGATTTTATTTATAGTTTTTCTGAACTATCTCGTATAAAGTTTGATCAATTTCAACCAACAAAAAGTATTTTTAATGCCGATTTCCAATTTAAAAAGCGATTAATTCTTAAAAATGTAGATTATGACGAGCGTGTTAAAGACAAATAGGAAAAAAATCATTTTTATTATTGTTTTAATTACAGCAGTTGCCGTTTATATTTTTAATCCATATAAATTAGAATATGCGGGTTATCAATCAAAAGTTTGGGCACATCGCGTAAATAGTTTAGAAAAAATGAATTACACTCAAAAATTTTACGATGGTATTGAGTTGGATTTGGTTTTTGATTCAATAACTCAAACGTTCGATGTAAACCATCCGCCAGATCCATCAATTAAGTTAGATTTAGATACCTATTTTTCGAACATAAAGAATAAGGAAATAAAATTGTGGTTAGATTTTAAAAACCTTTCAGAGCACAATGCCGAAAAATCTTCGGAGATATTAGATCAACTTACAAAAAAGCATTCATTAAAAAGTGAAAATATTCTGGTAGAATCTCCAGAAATAAGCTGTTTGCAAGATTTTAAAAACAAAGGCTTTAAAACAAGTTTTTATCTGCCACAATTAGTTGGTTTAGCCGATGAAAGTAAATTTGTACCAACTATTGATTCTATAAAACAATTATTAGTGAAATATCCAACATCAGGAATTTCGTGTAACGCGAATGCTTACGAAGTTATAAACGAATATTTTAAGGAAGAAAAAAAATATCTGTGGCATATTTACAAACCTTATTCTCTACATCAAGTTAAAAATTATCAAGATTTTAGAAAATATGTTTCTGATCCTACTGTGGAAGCTGTATTAATTCAAGTTGCTTTACCTGTTGGGAATAGATAATATTTTATCGTTTATAAGCTTTAAGATTTCTAAATAATCTTCGTGATTTTCAACAAAATCTTTTGAAGAAACATCAACACTCAACACATTTTCTTGTGGTAGGGTTTTTATAAACTCACTATAACTTTGGTTGATTTTTTCTAAATAGGTTGCTTGAATATTTTCCTCGTAAGTTCTGCCTCGTTTTTTTATGTTTTTAAGTAGATTTTCTGTATTTTGATATAAGTAAACATACAAATCGGGCTTTGTGGTTTCTTTATTCATAACATCGAAAATAGATCTGTACAGCAAAGCTTCGTCGGTATCTAATGTAACTTGAGCAAAAATTAACGATTTGTAAATGTAATAATCGGCAATAATTAAATCGTTAAACAAATCGTACTGACCCAAACCTTGATTTAACTGTGAATATCGATCGGCAAGGAACGACATTTCTAATGGAAAAGCATATCGCAGCTGATCTTCGTAAAATTTTGGTAGAAAAGGATTATCTGCAAAGCGTTCTAAAATAGTTTTTGCATTAAAATCTTGTGCAATTTTTTCAGCTAAAGATGTTTTTCCAGATCCTATGTTTCCTTCAATAGCCAGAAATTTTATAGTTCCAATCGCAAAAGTATCTTTTGGTAAATCAATAGAATCAATTTGTTTTATTTCAGATTCATCATTACAAATCAATAATAATTCTTGCGTTGATTTCTGTAAAACAGGATGTTTCCAATCGAAAATTAAATCGTTCAAAGGCACTAAAACAAACTTTCTGTTGTGTAATTCTTTATGTGGAATATGTAAATCAGTCGAATCAAAAATCAAATCGTTAAAATAAACAATATCAATATCAACCGTTCGTGCTTCGTAATTCTCAGTCGTTTTGGATGTTCTACCCAATAACTTTTCGGTTTGCTTTAATTCAACCAACAATTTTTCGGGCGATAAATTTGTATGAATCAAAATGCACATATTATAAAACGGAAAACTGTCAAAACCCCATGATGGCGTTTCGTAAATTGCCGATGCCTGCGCTACAAAACCAATATGATTATGTATGTGATTTATGGCATTTTGCAGATTTTCTTTCTTGTTTCCTAAATTGCTTCCTAAAGCTAAAACTACCTTATTGTACGTGTGCATGCTGCAAAAATAAATAATGTTTTAAACTTTTGTAACATTTTCTGTTTTTCATATACTAACCAAAATATAGATTAAAACAATAAAAATGAATTTTATAAAAAATGTACTGGCAACATTTGTTGGAATCATCCTATTTTGTATGATGTCTTTCTTCTTATTGCTGATTATTGGAGTAGTTGCATCGGCAGGTAGTTCGTCTTCTGGGAAATCAACCAAAAGCAATTCGATAATTAAATTAGATTTAGAAAACGTTTCTAACGATTACGGTGGAAGTGTTTATATTGAAGATTTTGACTACAAAGAAACCAATAACGATGGATTGATAAACGTTTTGCAGGCAATTGATTATGCAAAAACCGATGATAAAATCAAAGGGATTTCTATTGAAAATAATGCCACAAGCCTAGGATCAACACAGCGTAAAGCGATTGTTGAAAAGTTGGCTGAATTTAAAAAGACAGGAAAATTTGTTGTTGCTTATGCCGATTATTATTCACAAGGCGAATATTATTTGGCATCGGTTGCCGATACGGTTTACATGAATCCAATGGGAAGCATCGATTTTAAAGGTTTGGCT